>CBDUZQ010000322.1:0-3309 GCA_965371755.1 uncultured bacterium | reverse complement strand
CTACGATTTTCGCCGGAATGACTTCCTCTTAGGCTACGTGGTCCACCATTCATAACGGGACTCAGCAGACGTAGTCAGGAGGCCTGTCCTCCTGACAATTGGAGATTCAGAACACAGCCCGAAAGAGTGGCTTGCCACCTACCTCAACAATATCATCTTCTTGGTAGAAGTAAACGTCCCCGCCTTGAGACGGTAGAAGTAGATGCCGGTGGCTGCATCGCGGCCCGACATGCTGCGACCGTTCCATACCAGGTCATGACGCCCACCCGGATAGTACTGCGTTCTTTGGTAGACGATCTTGCCCAGAATGTTATAGACCGAAAACGTCACATCACTCGCACGCGGCAGGTCGAATTGAATTAGTGTCTGGCTGTTAAACGGGTTGGGGAAGTTTTGCCCCAGCGCGAAACTTCCGGGCAGGTTATCTTCATCTTCCCCGTCCGCGCCAAGCGCCTGATCGATGATCGCCTCCACCTTGGCGGCGTTATAGGTGCAGGTCTGCACTTCGATCAGCGGCGCGGTGACATTGCTCAGCAGCGGTCCGGCGGGGAAGCTGTTCGTGCCAAGAGAGTAGATCAACACTCTCGATGTGGAACCGTCGTATGCATACCTCATCTCCATGCCCTGTGCCAGCAACGTCGGATTGACATCTCCGTCGAATACCAGCCACGCCGCACCGAGCGTGTCGGGGGTCAACACTTCGACGGAACCATGGGCTTCCTGACGGAAGATAGCCGGGTCCGGTGAGTCTTCGGGCGGCCCGTTCGGATCAGCGGTCCCCCATACTATGGCGATCAGCCACTGCAAATCTTCGATGGTCAACAGCAAACCGTCTCGGTTGACATCGCTGGCCGCCGCTTGTCGATAAGGATCAACAGTCAACACCATTTCGCCGTACACGAAGTAGTTGGTGAAGATGACAGCGTCGGCGACCTCATAAGGAACATTGTTGAGGTTGATATCACCAATGCTGACTCGGGGATCAATCGAATCGGCGCAGATTATGTGTATTCCCCCGTGCTGGAAGTCGACCAGACGATGGGTGATGTATCGATTTCGATCCGTAATGCACAGATTCGGCGCGCCGGAGAGCGATGGCAGAGAATCCGGGGCCGTGAGTAGACTGCCATCGACGTCATACACGTTACGCGAGATGAGCCTGTTTGAGGCTAAGGCCGAACGAATGGTATTATCAGAGCAGTCCCGCCAGTAGAACTCTATTGGTATAGTATCGCACGCAAAGGTGCGATCGTTGGTAACAAGGTATTCGATAGTAAACAATGTTGCCGGCAGACTGTCGGGCAGATAGCAGCCAGATGCGAGACTGAACTGATGATATGAGTATGCCCAGATGTGTATCAGCCCCGAGGGAGCCTCGTTATAATAGGGCGGGAACGGTCCGAATCGGTACTGAAAGTACTCCCAGCCACACCCTTGAAGAAAAGTACCGGGCACGGCTCTCATGGCGTTGAGCGCCGAGGCATCATAGCCCACCATAAAGTCAAACTGCCCGATCGGGATGCTCGCCTCCTCCAACACCACGTCGACATGGGTGAAATCTCCCTGCGGGACGTCTTCCAGTATTTCGATACGAACACGGTACGGCTGCGGCTCCTCCACCGTCGCGTATAACTCACATGTATACGTTTCCACCGAGCTCACACCTTCGATCAGGACATGAAAAGTCTGGCCGATATCGAGGCTATCAGGACGGACTCGCAACTTGTGCGTCTCAGTACCAAACCGAGGAAAGCGGCCACCGGACAAGTAAATGTCTCCCGCAAACGGAGGCGATACCACTGAGATGTTCATCGTCAACGGTCGACAGTCATCATCAAAAGCTCGAAACCGGTACTCGGAACGTAATGCGGCCGGTATCACCACTGAATCACCGCAGGCGAAATCTATCGAAAATATGCCGGCAACATTCTCTTCCACCGACACACTGAAACGACAGTTCTCATCGCCGGTAGTGGTGATGTCACCGTATCGAGCTGCGATTTCAACTTCATAGGTCTGGCCGATGTCAATCTCGGTCGGAATATAGTGCCAGTAGCGCTGTGCCATTATCCTGCCCGGCCCGGATACAAGCTCCAGTGTTATTCCGGTGTAGTCCGAGAAATCCGGATCAACTGCCCTCACTCGATCAGTTACCTTGTCGCAATGGGTAACCGTCATATCATCCGGGCAGTTCTCAAAGATCGGCACCGGATTGTCGCGCGTGTCGAAGATGAAGTACTGAACATAGCTGGCAACGACACCCCGAGTCTCTAATCCAACCACGTACTTCTTGTTGTCATCTATAGCATTCGCGTCGAATACCAATTGATCGTCCAAAACTCTGAATTCTCCCCATACCCGCGGGTCGACGCTGACGATCTCGACGGAATGCGTGTCGCATGCATCCTCATCCTCGACCGTCAAATCAAAACTGTGAACACCCGGCGCCGTGACAAAGAACACCGAACCCTGCGGCTTGCCGTCTACAAGAATGACACTCGGGTTGTCATCGACATAGGTTCGGAACCGGCAGTATTCGTCAGGTGGCGTCATGTGCTGCTGACTGTTGCCGATCGAAGCGGCTATCTCGACCACGGTTCCATAAAGCGAGTCCTCCGGGCTCCACTTCCACCGCCACAACCCTGTGCGCTCGTCGATTTCTCCCGGACCGGAAGCAAGGTGGTAGCGGATGTTGGCGTTGTTGGGATGATTCTCACCGGGTACTTCGGCGCGCACTTGGTAGAACAAGGTGTCGCAGTGGCTACCGGTGACCATTTCGGGGCAGTCGACAAAGACCGGATAGCGATCGCCCCCGGCCTGCGTGGTTTGGGCTGCCACAATGGCTAATGCAAACAGCAGCCAGATATGTCGCAGTCGAATCTTCATTCTCATAACAAGCCCTTCCTCTGGTAAGATCACTCTTCAGCTAAAGATAGCCCAAAATCCACTTTTGTCAATGGGGGCAGGGGTGCAATTGCACCCAAATCGAGATTGCCGCGTCGTCCGCAAGTCTCGCCATATGGCTATAACGCGGGCGGCTTTCGACATTGGTAACCGAACCCACAGCCCCGCCTCGGCGGGGTGGGCCACCGGGGGACTCCTCGCAATAACTGGAAAAGGCCCTCGGTGGCCGCTTTCAGTTTGGATAAAGACGATTTGTTGCTATATTGTAAGCGATAGTGGCTACATACCATGTTCGGAGGATACCTTGAAGACAAGACTCCCGCTGATATTGATACTGCTGGTGACAATCGCTGTCGTCGCAACCGCCGCCGACAACAAGCTGATGCAACTCAGATTGTACCTTGA
>CBDUZQ010000321.1:0-3362 GCA_965371755.1 uncultured bacterium | reverse complement strand
ATGGACACTCCACCGGTTAGTTATTCTTCCACATGAACGGACAATCGAGCGGAGCAGGGCCACCGGTGAACATGAAGTCAACCAGGTAAACCAAGTCTGAGATGTCGATGGCGCTGTCGCCATTCATATCCGCTTCCTCGAAGCACGGTGGCTCAGGACCACCGGTAAACATGTAGTCCACCAGATAGACCAGGTCCGAAATATCGATCGCGTCACCAAGGTCGTAGTCGACGTTTCCGCGGATAGGAGGCAAGCAGCAGGTAACGTTGCAGAATTCGTCACCGAAGAAGCCGCCACAGTACAGGAAGCTCCAGCCGGACGCCCAGCTATCTTCCATGGTGACTAGCGGATCGAAAGCGCCGGCATAGGTCACCGGTGAGAAGTCCGGCCAGTCGACGCAGATTGTGTCGGAGCAGTCACCTTGCGGTGACATCAGGTAGTTAGCCTTCGGGTCCATCCACACGAAACCGCAATCGAGAAGATACTCGGTGGTCGCACGCGGGTTGAGCATACCGTCGTTGGTACGGCTGATGCACTTGATGCCAGGATCACTGATCGTGTTGTAACCGTTGTCGAACAGGTGCTGTTGGGTTTCGGCAACGTTGTTGCAGATATCAGCAGCCGTGTTACCGTTGCCGAAGCCCCACCAGATGTTGTTACGCATCAGGAAAGTGCCTTCCTGCATCCGCTGACGGCTGGTGGCCGGGTCTTCAGTGGCATTGTATTCGACTTTGATACCGTACGTGCCATGGTCGGTGAAGATACTGTTGAAGTACGCGCCACCGGCGTTGTCACGAATCTCGAAACAGCGCTGACCGCCGTTCTCGGCGCCACGTCCGACGTACGTAGCATTCGAGATAAGGGGAGTGGCCCACGACAGTCCGTCTACCGGGTTGTTGCCGCCGTCGTGCTCGCCGCCGCGGTCGCCGGAATCCTCACGATGGATAGCAAACCAGAACTGCCCGGCGCCGCGCCAGCCTTCGTCATAGTCGAAGACATCGTCGCCACAGAAGGCGCCAATCAGGTGGTCGCAGTTGACACTGCCACCGAACCACTCGAAGCCGTCATCATAGTTGTAGAAGACCTCAATGTGGCTGATGCGTGTGCCGCGACCGACGCCGCCCATGGTCAGGCCGTTAATCTCATTAGCAGCTCCGATTTCACTACCACCGTGACGGATCGAAACATAGCGGATAACACCGGACGTATCATAGTCATCGGCGCCGCCGTACTTGCCACGCAGTTCTTCCGGCGGAATGCCTTCGATGGCGTATTCGCCGCCTTCGGCGTTTATGCAGGCATTACCCAGCAGCAGCAGACCACCCCACAGCCCGCGACCGACACCGAAAGCCGTATCGAGCGGAATGTCGTGCGGGTTGTCTATGTCGTCGAGAATCGAAGTGAAGATGACCGGGCACTCCTGGCCGCCCACGGCGTAAATCAAACCGTCGCGAGCCGCAATCAAGGCACTGGCGTCGGAGGCCAGGCCCGGGTCGCCCTTAATGATCGTCCCGGGCTCGATCAACAGGGTGTCGCCGTCCTCGATGAAGACGAATTCGGTCAGGTTGTACACGGTGTCGCGAGTCCAGTAGGTGAAACCAACGATATCGGCGTCGCCGATCTGCTTCACCGGCTTGGGTACGAGCAGACCGTCGGTGGCGCACTCACAGCGCTGGGCGCTGCAATCGTCGGCCAGGAATCCGTAGGAATCCAGAGCCGTCCAGTTGCAGATCCAAATGCTGCTGCTGTTGGGGTCGAAAGCGCCGGCGTAATCAACTACCTCGTAATCAGGGTAGTTGACCGACAATGTGTCGGCGCCGCAACCGCTGAAGCCGTTTCCATGGATATTTTCAGGGTAGTAACCGTTTACAGCATCGCGCGGATGGGTCCAGCCGGTCCAACCGGCGCCGGCCAGATCGGTCGGGCGCGGGTTCAAAAGGCCGTTCGGAGCGCGATCGATAGCAGCGATTACCGGGTCACCAATGATGTTCCAACCATTATCGAACAAGTACTGCTGGGTTTCGGCAACGTTGTTGCAGATATCAGCAGCCGTGTTGCCGTTGCCGAAGCCGTACCAGATGTTATTGTAGAACTTGGTCATGCCTTCCTGCAGACGCTGACGGCTGGTCGCTGGGTCTTCAGTGGCATTGTACTCGACCTTGATACCGTAGGTACCGTGATCGGTAAAGATGCTGTTGTAATAAGCCGTACTGGCATTGTCGCGGATCTCGAAACAGCGCTGACCGCCATTAACTGCACCGCGTCCGAAATAGGTGGCATTCGAAATCAGAGGCGTAGCCCAGGGGAAACCATCAACCGGATTGTTACCGCCGTCGTGCTCGCCGCAGCGATCGCCGGAGTCTTCACGCTCAATGGCAAACCAAAACTGGCCGCCGCCGCGCCAGCCTTCGTCATAGTCGAAGGCGTCGTCGCCGCAGAAGGCCGCGACCAGGTGATCGCAGTTGACGCTGCCGCCGAACCACTCAAACCCGTCGTCATAGTTGTAGAACACCTCGACGTGGCTAATGACAGTACCGCGACCGACACCACCCATGGTCAGGCCGTTGATCTCATTGGCGGCGCCGATTTCGCTACCGCCGTGGCGAATCGAGACATGCTTCAGGACGCCGGAGTTATCGTCGTCGTCAGAACCGCCGTAGAGACCGCGCGTCTCTTCCGGCGGAATGCCTTCGATAGCGAACTCGCACCCTGCGGCGTTGATATAAGCTCTACCCAGAAGGATCACACCACCCCACAGGCCGCGACCAACACCAAAGGCGGTATCGAGCGGAATGTCATACGGGTTGTCAACATCGTCGAGGATGGACGTGAAAATAATCGGCTGCGTTGGAGTACCCTCCGCATAAAGCCGTCCGCCTCGAGCTACAATAAGAGCGCTGGCGTCAGAACTAAGGCCCGGGTCGCCCTTGACAACCGTGCCGGGCTCGATTATGAGAACCTCACCGTCTTCAACGAAGACGAATTCTTTCAGGTTATAAACCGTATCGGAGTACCAGTAATTGATACCGGTCTTGATACTGTCGTCGTGCACAGGCACCACCGGTCGTCCGGCCTGGCCGAAGGCCGACGCCGCTACCGTTAGCACTATGAGTATCGCAAGTATACTGCGAAACACTTGATTACCTCCTTGCAAGCAGCGGAGCCGGCATTACACCGGCTCGCGTACTTTTATTTGTTGATCTCACGGAAAGCAGATTGTTCGAGAAAAAAGCTGTTGTAGTCTTAGAATAACTGTGCTTCATACGTGTGTTTAGGCTCTTACTAATTCTCCTTTCAGTAACTTGTGTTTGCCTCGGAATTACTTCTTTGTGGGTACTACAGCTTACGCGCGCCAATGTGTG
>CBDUZQ010000320.1:0-3376 GCA_965371755.1 uncultured bacterium | reverse complement strand
TCCTGATGTGTATAATGCCGGCCAGTCTGACCTTGACGCCGACGGCATCGGTGATTCGTGCGATGAATGCACTGACACTGACGGTGATGGCTACGGCAATCCGGGATTTCCATCCAACACCTGTCCAGTGGACAATTGTCCTAACGAATCCAACCCCCATCAGAACGACCGGGATGGTGACGGGATCGGCGACCTTTGTGATGATTGCACCGACTCAGACGGCGACGGCTTCGGTGATCCGGGCTTTCCCAATAATATCTGTCCTGCCGACAACTGCCTTCATATCCACAACCCCAGCCAGGTGGATCACGATGGCGACGGGGTTGGAGACGCCTGTACGCTCGAGGGGACGTATGCGGGAGAGTACATTGTAAACTACCTACCGGGAGGACCAGAATTGCGTCAGCGTGTTATCTGGGTGCTGTCGTCCTCTGACTACCATATGTACCTCGACACATCGTACGCAACGGTCCACTGTTTCTGCGCCGTAGATGGTTCCTTTGAATCGGGCGACAGCGTTGAACTGGTAGAAACTCACTCCTCTCCGGATCTGGAGACCGGCTGTACGTCCTGCAACTCAGAGGAGAACATCGAAGGTCGGGTCGGTTATACGTGGATCGGCGATACTCTGGTGTTCTCTCTGGAATCGGATGTCCTACAGCAACAACTGCGGCTATACTTGGTGAGTTGCTGCCGTCTGGTCGGTGATTTCTATCATGACGGCTCGGTTGACATCTCGGACCTGGTTGGGCTGGTCCACTATATGTTCACAGGCGGTCCACCTCCGATCTGCTTCGAGGAAGCCGATATTGGTGGCGACGGCGGGGATGTTATAGATATCTCTGATCTACTACACTTGGTCGACTACATGTTCAACCAAGGCCCGCCGCCAGTGCCGTGCTATTAGCCATGGTTTCTGTGGGCGGCAGACGTCTTCGTCTGCCCCCTGATTAACCTGGATACGTCCTCTCAAACAGGCAGACCGGGAGGTCTGCCGCACACAGTGCGTATGGTTTGCGCGAAGGAACCGGCAGTAGTTATGTAGCGTAATTCGCCTTGACGTTCTTCGGGCTACCGGTTACCTTGTATTCATACCATACGGAAATTGTCCCCCGGCTGCCGAAGGCCGACGGCGATCGTATTGGGAACAATCGAAGGTTGCGAGTTCAAACCTGAACAAGGCAGGAATAGACCATGAAAAAGCTGATTCTCACGGCAGTGCTGCTTGCAGCAGCGTCATTTGCGTTCGCCGACACCGGCCCAACCGGCGTTGTCAACAAACCTACTTTTATCCCCGCCGAGCAGCCTTTTGATTGGGCCACGCTGAAAGGTACTGATGATACCTGCACGCTCTGGAAACACTGGGAAAACGACACCATCCTGGGCTACAGCCACGGCTATGAGCCCTGCCACCAGACGGTAACGTATTTTGATCCGGCCGAATGCGGCGCGCCAACCTATCCCTTTGAAATCACCGCTGTGTCCCTGGTTCTACTCGATCCACCGAATTACATCGATCCGCGCATCTACCAGTGGCCAATTACGCTTGACATTGTGGTGTATGACCTCAACTATCCGCCTGATAGCTGCTACGGACCAGGTGACGAGCTTTGCCGCGTGCAGGTCGTCTGTGACTCCGTCACTTTTGCCTATCCCAGTGTCGGTACTGTTACCTTTCCCACTCCGTGCTGCATCAATGGACCGGTTTTCGTCGGCGTCGATTACACCGATACCGGCCCCGGACCGTTTTGGCCGTCGATCATGTTCGACTACAGTTCAGAGCCGGACACCTGTCATATCTTTTACTACACCTGCGACGCCTGGTATGGGTGGTACGCCTATTGGATCACGCCGCCCGGCTATCCATTTTTCTATGTGCATGGCGACACCTACTCGCAGAACTGCTGCCCCGATCCTGATGCGGACGGTGTATGCGAAGCCGACGACAACTGCCCGAATGACTACAACCCGGATCAATCGGATGTTGACGGCGATGATATCGGCGATGTCTGCGACAACTGTCCGGATGACTACAATCCCGGCCAGGAGGACACCGATGGTGACGGCGTGGCCGACGCCTGCGACAACTGCCCGTCCGATTTTAACAGTTCCCAAGCTGATGCGGACAGCGACGGCCTTGGCGATGTGTGCGATGTCTGTCCGTTCGATCCAAATAACGATGCCGACGGCGACGGTATCTGCGGCGATGTCGACAACTGCCCCACTGTGTACAACCCCGGTCAGGAGGATGGTGATGCGGACGGTGTTGGCGACGTTTGCGAGACTGTAGAGGAGTGTATCGGCATACGCGGCAATATCGACGGCATCATCGGTGACGTAATCGATATCGCTGATCTGGTCTACCTGGTCGACTATATGTTCAACGGTGGTCCACCGCCGCCGTCTATGGAGGAAGCCGATGTTGACGCCAGCGGCCAGGTGGACATCGCTGATCTGGTGTATCTTGTGGACTACATGTTTAACGGAGGACCGGCGCCTCTGCCGTGTCCGTAGACGTTATTGTAGATCAAATGCAATCGTCAGGAGGACAGGCCTCCTGACCTACTGCTGCCTCTGACAATGGCGGCATCGCAGGGATGCCGCCCTACGCATCCTAGTTACAGTTCTACATCAATCCCCAAACCGACCTCACATGCACGGTCATACACCAGTTTCGCAGTCGCAGTGTCCTGGATCGCCAACCCGTTCGACTTGAACAGGGTGATTTCATCATCACTAGTCCGGCCGGGCTTTGTGCCCAATACGATCTCGCCAAGGTCGGCATAGATGTGTGACTCATCCAAAGCGCCTTCCTTGATAGGAATCATCAGATCACCGGCCTCCTTGAGACAAGCCTCGGTCGAGTCCGCCACGAATTTGGATCGTTTGACCGTTGTCGTGTCCAGTTCCCGTGCGTTCGGGGTGTGACTGCCGATACCGTTGATGTGAGTACCTTCGCGCACTTTTTCCCCATCGAATAGCGGCGTCGACGACGACGTTGCCGTGCAAATGATGTCAGCAGCCAGAAGTTCCTCGGCATCTCCCGCCTTGACAACCTCCATCTCCAACTTAGCGCTCATCTCGGCCACGAATTTGTCGGCAGCCTCGCTGGAGATATCGTACACCATCGCTTTGGACAACTTGCGCGCCACCGCCACCGCCCACAGTTGCATCTTCGCTTGCACACCGGCCCCAAAGATACCAGCTACCTGACCGTCATCTTCGCGCACCATGTATTTCGTGGCCACACCGCTGACCGCACCGGTTCTGACAGCCGTAAGGTAGCCGCCATCCATTATGCAGATGACCTGCCCGGTTTCTGCGTTTTGCAGCAGTACCGTTCCGATAGTGGTCGGCAATGAGTGTTTGACCGGAT
>CBDUZQ010000319.1:0-3381 GCA_965371755.1 uncultured bacterium | reverse complement strand
GCCGCGACGCCTCGGGATGCGCTTAGATTCGACCCATCCGGTCACAGGACTTGGTGGGTCATTTTATTTTGGGCATCGGGTTCGGCTAATCGTGAGACCGATCCCGCCATCGGTGGGTTGGGGTTGCATATCAAATATGATAATGATAAATGTGGGTCTACGATGGCCGTGATTGATAATCATTCTTGAGCAAGGATCGGTGAGCCGGAGGAAGTTTCGCTTGACTTTTTGGCCCAAGCTGGTTCATTCAGCCTGTTATGGGTCGATAAGAATGGAACTGAGTTATCGTCACGTCGGCCTGCCGACGGATGCAAACTGCGAACATACTAAGGGATTACAGGGAATATGAGACATCAACTGGACGCCATTTTCAAACCTCGCTCGGTGGCTGTGATCGGTGCATCAACGCGCAAGGGTTCGATCGGTCGTGAAACGGTGCGCAATATCCTGCTGGCCGAGTTTAACGGCAAGATCTTTCCGGTTAATCTGCGAGCGAGAGTTATCCAGTCGATCAAGGCGTATTCGACCGTGCTCGACGTTCCTGATTCCGTGGACCTGGCTATTATCATTGTGCCGAAGGAAGGCGTCAAGGAAGTAGCAGCCCAGTGCGGCGAGAAGGGCGTCAAGGGTTTGGTGGTGATCACGGCCGGTTTCTCGGAAGTGGGCGCCGCAGGTAAGAAGCGCGAACAGGAAGTTCTTGAGATAGTTCGGGAATATGGGATGCGCATGATCGGTCCCAACTGTTTTGGAATCGTTAACACACATCCGGATGTCTCGCTCAACGCCACTTTCGGCAAGACCTACCCCAAGGCCGGTCGCATCGGCTTTATAACTCAGTCCGGCGCCATGGGTGAGGCTATCATGAATATCGCTCGTGATCTTGACCTTGGTTTTTCGACGGTGGCGTCAATCGGCAACAAAGCGGATATCTCGTCTAATGATATGCTCGAGTATTTCAAGGATGATCCCGACACTGATTTAATCCTGATGTACCTGGAGAACTTCGGTAACCCTCGCAACTTCACAGAAATCGCGCGTGAGGTCAGTCGGCACAAACCGATCGTGGCGGTCAAGTCCGGTCGCACCTCGCTGGGAGCGAAGGCGGCATCATCGCACACCGGAGCCCTGGCCGGACTTGATGTCGGGGTAGATGCTCTGTTTGAGCAGACCGGAGTGATGAGGGTGGATACGGTTGAGGAATTGTTTGATGTAGCCCAGGCGCTTTCGCGACAACCGCTGCCCAAAGGCAACCGCGTGGCGGTGGTGACGAACGCCGGTGGCCCAGGGATTCTGGCTACCGATGCGCTGATTCGAAACGGTATGGAGATGCCGCCGCTTTCTGCGGCTACCGTGAAAACGCTGAAGAAGCACATCTCTGCCGATGCATCGTTTGCCAATCCGATGGATATGGTGGCGGGTGCCGGTGGTCGGGAGTTTGAGATTACGCTCAACGCGGTCAAGAATGATCGAAGGTACGATTCAATCGTGCCGATATTCGTCCCGCCGATAACTATCGATCAGGTCGAGGTCGCCCGTTGTATTTGCGAAGGGCTTAAAGGAACGAAAAAAACGGTGCTGGCTTGCTTCATGGGAGTGGGGCTGGATTCGGTCGGGATGGACTATTTGCGTGGTCATGGTATTCCGTGTTACATCTTTCCGGAGGCGGCGGCCAAAACCCTGGCGACGATGTCCAAGTACCGGGAGAGGATCCAACGTCCGCGCGGGAAGGTTCGTACTTTCAAGGTCAGTAAGGCCAAGGTGGAGAAAATCGTTAATCAGGCTCTGGCCGACGGCCGAGAGGCAATTGTCAGTGATGAGGCAATTGATATCCTGTGTGCCTATGGCATCCCCGCTGCTCCCTATCGATATGCGAGCAGTGCCGATGGAGCTGTGAAAGCCGCTTCGCAGTTGGGATATCCGGTTGTGATGAAGATCAATACGCCGCCGATTCTGCACAAAACAGAGGTGGGCGGTGTGATGGTGGACCTGCGCACTGACAAAGAAATCCGTAAAGCGTTTCGTGATCTCAAAGAGCGAATTCACGAACTCGGCGAGCAGGGTGAATTCTCAGTGGCCATGCAACAAATGATCTCCGGCGGCATAGAGACGGTTATGGGGATGACGACTGATCCACAATTCGGACCGCTGATCATGTTTGGACTGGGGGGCATTTATGTTGAGGTTATGAAGGACGTTACTTTTCGCATCCTTCCGCTGGCCGACGAGGGGGCGCGAGGGATGGTACGCTCACTGCGTTCGTTCCCGTTGTTGAACGGCTTTCGGGGTGCACCACCGGTAGACCAGGAGATCATAGCCGAGACCCTGCAGAGGCTATCGCAACTGGTGAAAGATTTCGACTGTTTCTCGGAAATCGACATCAACCCCTTCATCGCCTCGCCGGACGGAAAACTAAGTGCTGCCGTGGACGCTCGGTTTATTATCAAACAGTCATGAAATGGTCATAGCTTCTTGACTATTTGATGGCACTGCATAACTTCTACCATATTAGTGTTGGATCATGGGTCCGTCAGGATGGCTGATCGGTCCCCGGCAATGAGAGAGATATGCGATACGAATTGAAGTCGATCCGCATCTGGTCTTTTACCAAGGTGTCCTTTTTCGTTAACCTGGTGGTCGGTTTCGTCCTCGGGTTGATGTACGCTATGATGCTGCCGATCCTCGTGGCCGGCATGTCTCAGTTTGGAGGCTTCTATGGACGGAGCCTCGATCCGTCGGAAATGCCCATCGGAATCATGCTGATAATCCTGCCGATCATGGGTGCGATGTTTGCAGCGGTGTTTCACACTCTCATCGGGATCGTACTGGTGGCGGTATACAACCTGGTTGCACGGTTGGTCGGCGGCCTGGAGATGCGATTCGAACCTATGGAGATAAAACCTGTCAGCCATGTGGCGCGTCCGATTACATCGCACACGGCGCCCCATCATGGGCCGGTGACGATGGAACCATCAGGCGACCCTGCTCATGTTGCTGCCATGCCGCCACCACCCCCGCCGGTGCCGGGAGTGTCGACGATATCGACTGCGCCAAGTGTCACACCGGCCCCAGCGCCCAAGACGGTTGCCCAGACTTCTCCGCAGCCTGCCGCGCCTCCCGAACCGGAGGATATGCCAATACCATCGACGGCTCCGGCGCCACCGGAGGAAGTAGTGTCACCGCCGAGACCGATCTCGGAACCAGGGCAATCCACGGACGAGGGTTCGCGCGAGGATAGTTCTTCCACCACCGATGACAATCGAGAATGATAAGCTATGACACCTTCTGAAGTACGCGTTCGTATTGCACCGTCACCCTCCGGGTATGTTCATGTGGGAACGGCTCGCACAGCCATTTTCAATTACCTGTTCGCTCGGCATCATG
>CBDUZQ010000318.1:0-3386 GCA_965371755.1 uncultured bacterium | reverse complement strand
ACTTCTTCTCCAACTCCTCACTGGGCAGACGCATCGTCAGGTTCATCCACGAACGGCTCTCCTTTTCGACCGTGCCCCGATAGTAGTCCGGATACTTGTCCATCAACTGATAGATGCAGTCCTTCTTGGCAACATTGGTTTTTTCGACCGCCTTCAAACCACCCTGGTTCTTGATCCACTCGAGAACGAGCTTGACAACGTAGATGGCGAATGACGGAGGAGTGTTGTACAGGGACTTTTTGCCTGCCTGCGTCTTATAGTTGAGCAGGCTGGGTAAATTATCGTTCGACTTCTGCAGAAGAGCATCGCTTATCACCACCAGCGTAGTACCGGCCGGACCGAGGTTCTTCTGGGAGCCGGCGTAGAACATGTCGAACTTCTTGTAATCCATCCGGCGGCATGCGATGTCCGACGACATGTCGGCAATCAACGGCACCCCGTTCGTTTCCGGGAGGTAGTGGTACTGGGTTCCCTTGATCGTATTGTTGGTGGTGATGTGCAAGTAGGCTGCTCCGGAAGGAATGTCCAACTCGTCTTGGGTCGGGATGTGCACGAACTCTTTCTCTTTACCGGCGAACGCTACGTGTGCTTTCCCGACGATATCGGCCTCTTTGATAGCCTTGGTCGACCAGGTGCCGGTGTCGGCGTAGGCTCCGATCTTGCCGCCGGCGAGGAAGTTCATTGGAATCTGGAAGAACTGTTGCGATGCGCCGCCGGTGAGGAACATGACATGGTAACTGTCGTCCAGACCGAATGTCTCGCGCACGAGTTTGATGGCTTGCTCGTTTATCTCGTCGTACTCGGGCGAACGGTGGGAGCTCTCGATGATGGACATACCCGAGCCACGATAGTCCAGCAGTTCGTTCTGCACGATCTTGAGAACGTCCAGCGGGATCGTCGAGGGTCCGGGATTGAAATTGAATACTCTGTTGGCCATGGGTCAGCCTCGTTTTCTTGTCATACGTTTTAGGTGATATTACTTCGCTTTGGCATAATCGGAAATAAGACGGTCTATGATTATGCCGATTCGTTTCATGTTCTCCTTGGAAGAAGCTCCAATATGCGGAGCGAATATCGTGTTGGGCGCGTCAAGCAACGGTGAGTTCTCCGGCGGGTCGCTGTACCAGACATCGGTGGCAAAACCGCTCAGCCTACCGCTTTTGAGTGCCTCCGCGACATCCTCTTCCACCACGCATTTGCCGCGACCGGTATTGATAAGATAGGCGCCGTCCTTGAACAGTTTGAGGGTTTCCTTATTTATGAGCCCCTTGGTATCTGGCAGCAACGGCATATGCAGCGATACAAAGTCGGACTGCGGCAGAACCTCTTCTATCGTCTCGCAGATCTCGGCCAGGTCGGTGAAGTAAACATCGGGGTGCCAGCCGAGAACCCGCATGTGAAACGCTCGGGCGCGCTGAGCCAGGGCCAGGCCGATACGACCAAGACCGAGAACACCGAGCGTCTTGCTGTGGAGTTCGGTTCGCTTCAGTTCCTTCTTTAGCCACTTCCCTTCGCGCATCGTTGAATCGGCTCTGGTCAGATGGTTGGGCAGGGCGATCATGAGGGCGAAGGCCAGTTCGGCAACTGCCGTAGTGGAAGCATCGGCCGTATTCCAGACGATAACTCCCTTCTCTTTGGCGTACACCCGATCGACATTGTCCAGGCCGACACCGCCGCGGATCACCATTTTCAGATTCGGTGCGGAATCGATGTATTCTTTAGTGACCTTGGTCTTGCTACGGATCAAAACGATCTCCGCATCCACCAGGCGACCTTTATCGTCGGTGACCTCACCATACTTAGCCAACATGGAGGGCAACGACTCATCGAAAGCGTCAGATATGAGTATCAGCATTTCGTGGTCCTTTCTTTCTATTCTTCGAGTAGATTTATTACCATACCACTACGCAGCTTTGGTTCGAACCAGGTTGATTTTGGGGGCATCACTTCGCCGGCATCAGCCACCGCGAGCAGTTGCTCGACCGTAACCGGGTAGAGCGAAAAAGCGATGTCAAAGTCACCCGATTTCACCAGCCGTTCCAGCTCGCCGACTCCTCGGATGCCACCCACGAAATCGATGCGCTTATCGGTGCGAATATTCTCGATGCCCAGAGTGGGTCCCAGCAGGTTGGTGGTCAACACGGCCGAGTCGATTGATTCAGCCGGGTGGTCGGCGTTGAATGATCCTTCGCGGGCCGTCAGTTCGTACCACTTCCCCCGGCAGAAGGCGCCAAAATGGTAGCCTTGCCGCGGCTCAACAGAACTCTCTTGTGGCTCAACGGCAAACGACTCTTTGAGCTCGGCCAACACCTGCTCAACTGACTTGTTACTGAGCCCCTTGATGACACGGTTGTAGGGAAGAATACGGAGTTCGTCATCGGGAAAAACCACGTTCAGGAAGAAATTGTAGGGTTCCGTGCCATCGTGGTTGGGATTCTCCTCTTTCATGAGTCGGGCCACCTCCGCCGCCGCGGCCGAGCGGTGATGACCATCGGCGATATACAAGGCGTCCAGCCCTGCAAAGGCCGCCACCATATCGGCAATCATCTGATCATCGGATACCACCCATAACTCGTGCCGGACCTGACCGTCATCTACAAAATCGTAAACCGGCTTGTCACCTGTGATGGCGGCGAACAGTTGCTTGATGCGATCGTGGTGCCGGAAGATTGAGAACACCGGTCCCACCTGGGCGTTGACATGCCTGATATGCGCGGCCCGGTCACTGACCTTCTCCGGGCGAGTGTGTTCGTGTTTTTTGATCTTGCCCTGGCTGTACTCGTCCGTTGAGGTTAGAGCCGCCAGTCCGGTCTGGCTCAGCCCTTGCCAGGTGAGCCGGTAGAGGTAGAGGCTCGGTTTATCGTCGCGGTAAAGGACGCCATCATCGACCAGTCGCTGCAGGTTCTCCTTGCCGCGATCGTAGACTTTCTGGCTGTGGACGGGAGTATCGGCGTCGAAATCAACCTCCGGTTTGTTGATGCGGAGGAAAGAAATCGGGTTGTTCCTGACCAACTCACGGGCCTCGTCGCTCGAGAGGACGTCGTAGGGTGGCGCGGCCACCATGGCGACCTGCTCCGGACGCGGACGAAGACCTCGGAAAGGGCGAATGACTGACATAAGCTACGTCTCACTTACACGTTGTGAACATTCTCATCATGGTGTTATCGCGTGGTCGATCATGCAATAATTCCAATTTCCGCCCGAATATAGCCCAGCGCCTCTGTTCCGTCAAACCCTTTCGGTTGTGCGCAATACCTGCCCTGCAGATTATAGAGACTGCACGCAAACTAGCAAAACGACGAATCACGAGCGAATCAAATGCAAAAAAAAACGGCGGGCCGCTCTTGGACCCGCCGTTTCAGGAGGGTGTGCAAAAAGCTAATCAC
>CBDUZQ010000317.1:0-3392 GCA_965371755.1 uncultured bacterium | reverse complement strand
ATCTTTTTATTTGTCGTGCGCCGCCCTTTCGGATATCATCCGGCAAAAGAAGTCGCGGAGGTGTTTTATGTTCTTCGGTGTTTTGCTCTTGATCTTAGGTGGACTGATGCTTCTGAATCAGTTCGGACTGCTCCGGGGAGACACGTGGGACTACTTCTGGCCTGTAGTGGTCATAGCAATCGGCGTGTCGTTGATTTTCAAACAGAAGCAAGCCAAGAAGCCTTAATGCCCGCTCGGTATTTCTACTTCGATCCAACTGCCGAGGGAACGGCGGTTTTCATGGGTCCTACCGAGGCGCGTCTGATGGAGATTGCCTGGTCCCGCGATAGCCTGACCGTCAAGCAGGCGTTGTTCCAACTTGGAGAGACGAACCGTCTGGCGTACACCACAGTTATGACAGTGCTGAGCCGCCTGGCTGATAAACAACTCTTGTCTCGGGAGAAAGCAGGGCGAAGCTTTGTCTATCGGCCGAGGATCGACAAAGCGACTTACCTGAAAACACGCGTCAAGATGGTGACCGACAGTCTGTCAAAGAACTTCGCGAATCTGCCATAATCAACTGCCGCAGGCAAGCCTGTCTTTCGCGCTTTGCGGGCGGCGTCTCAGGGTCACTACAATTGGCCTCCCAGCCGCCGATATCAAATGTATGAGACCGATTATCTGTCACTTGCTGATGGCGCTCCTGGCGGCACAACTGTGCGCCGACAATCTGGTGCGTCCGGCCGACGAAATCAGTCTGCCACTCGCTGATGGTTGGGTGGTAGGCGGTGAAGATAGCGGTTTTCCGATTCAATTCGTCAATGAAGATCTCACTGCCGAGCTACAGATATTTCGCTCGGAGATACCTGAAGAAGACGCCATCGCCGATGGTGAACAACTGCGCCGCGCTGTCGACGACATCGTCGACGACGTGA
This sequence comes from uncultured bacterium, assembly GCA_965371755.1. GTDB lineage: Bacteria > Zixibacteria > MSB-5A5 > GN15 > FEB-12 > JAJRTA01. Next base: position 2,478 of record CBDUZQ010000317.1, on the reverse strand, counting down.
TCCTGTCCCTGCCGGAGGCCCAACTCCTGACCAACACCGGCTATCAGGAGGACAACCGCGCCTGGTTCGTGCTGGAGTTCTCATCCGTGGATACGGTGACCTTTGAGGATATCCATCATCGAATGATGGCCGTTTTGTATCGTCATCCCGACGGCCACCAGTTGCTGTTCACGTTGTGGGGTAAAGCATCGACAATGGCGCCCACTTCGGTGCAGGCCGGTTTTCGAACCATGCAAAATGGTTTTGCCTATACCGGTCCGGCGCAACGGACTGTGTTTGCCGAACCCGGCGGCTTCCGCTGGTGGCTGGCTGGCGCTGTGATTGTGGTATTGTTGTTGGTGCTTCGGTTACGCCGTCGAGGAACTAGAGAATCTGGTTAGGTCGAAATCCCGGCGGCAGCGTGGCCCGGACATCTGGGACAACCTGCGCTTATCTGTCCCACACCAGGATTACTTACCCCGCTCCTCCAATTCGATCAGAACCCCGTGCGTGCTCGAGGGATGCACGAACGCGATCAGGTGACCCTCGGCGCCCATGCGCGGTGACTCATCTATCAGCTTGATACCGGCCGCCTTCAGTTCGGCCAGCGTTTTCCTGATGTCGTCGACATAGACACAGACATGGTGCAAACCCTCCCCTCTTTTTTCAAGAAAGGCGGCCACCGGACTGTCGGGTGTGCTTGGCGCTACTAGTTCGATACGAGCGGAACTGCCTTGGGGCGAATGGGCGAACATGGCCACGCGCACCTTTTGGTCGGAGACCTCGATGACCTTATCAGGCTTGCTGCCGGTTATGAGCCGAAAACGTTCTATGGCAGCAGTGAGATCGGCAACGGCAATCCCTATGTGTGATATCAGTTCGCGCGACATGCTACCAGTCATCAGAATCGTCGGCCTGCCGGATCAACTCGTCATAATCATGCTGACGATTGCTCTGCGACATGTACGGTTTGATCCAGCGCCCTTCGTGATAATAGGCCATCAACGGCATTGGCGACGCTTTGTCCTCACCGGCGTTTGTCATATGAAATATCGCTTCAACCATGGCTGAATCACGGCCGAAAAACTCGATGTCCACAATCTCGATATATTCCATACTGTCGGCATTGGCCCAGGAGACCTCGCCGTGCTTCAGGTACTCGTCGAATGTTTCTTGTTCTCTAAGATACCGAAACTCGTTTTCGTACAGCCCGGCCTTGTCTCCGTAGCTGAGACGGGTAATGACCTCATCGACCATCGCCACGATAGCAGCCCAATCTTCAGCCCGATTACCTGCACTGGCCGGTACCTCAGTAGTCCTGACCAGGCTGGCCTCCGGCCTCTCTTCCGCGGCGGTCGTGGTGTCGGCAATCTGGACCACTTCGCTTTCATCACTGCCGCACCCGATAACGCAGATCGTCATCATCACCGCCGCTACGAACAAAAGAACTTTAGTTCCCTTCATGATACTCACCCCATACTTCTCGGAAGACATCAGAAATTTCACCAACGGTCGCGTAGTTTTCTACGGCCTCGATCACCGGATAGACGACGTTGTCGGCGCCGACGGCCGCGTCTCTCAGTCGCTTCAGGCATCCCTGTACACGACTATTGTCCCGTTCGGATTTCATCTTCTGTACCTGATCTCGTTGTTGTTTTTCAAGTTTTGGATCCACCTTGAGCACATTCGGTATGTCGGCCTTGTCGGTGGTGAAGCGGTTGACACCGATCACCGTCCTGTCACCTGATTCTATCTGCTTTTGGTATTCGTAGGCAGCGCGGGCGATTTCGTCACGGTAGTACCCGGACTCCACACAGCGAACGGCGCCGCCACGCCGATCGATTTCATCCATTATCTTCAGCACCTGCTGCTCCAGTTCCCGCGTCAGGTACTCCATGTAGTATGACCCGGCCAGCGGATCAGCCGTGCCGGTAATGCCGGATTCATAGGCGAGAACCTGCTGCGTGCGGAGAGCGATCTCAGCTGCATTCTCGGTTGGAAGTCCCAGCGCCTCATCGAAGGAGTTTGTGTGCAATGACTGTGTTCCGCCCAACGTCGCGGCCAACGCCTGAACAGTTGTCCGCACGATATTGTTCTCCGGCTGCTGGGCGGTGAGTGTGGAACCGCCGGTCTGCGCGTGAAACCGCAAGAGCATCGACTTCTCATTGGCGGCGCCGAAACGTTCCTTCATCGTGCGCGCCCAGATTGTCCGCGCCGCACGGAACTTGGCTACCTCCTCAAACAGGTCATTGTGCGAGGCAAAGAAAAACGACAACCGTGGCGCAAACTGGTCAATCTCCAGACCAGCTTTCAACGCCGCCTCGCAATAGGCGATGCCGTCGGACAGCGTGAAGGCCACCTCCTGGACCGCGGTAGAGCCGGCCTCGCGAATATGATAACCGGAGATGGAGATAGTGTTGTATTTCGGGAGGTGGTCTTTGGCGTAAGCGAAGATGTCGGTTATGATGCGCATCGACGGTTGCGGCGGAAAGATGTGGG
>CBDUZQ010000316.1:0-3404 GCA_965371755.1 uncultured bacterium | reverse complement strand
AAAGGCAGATGGATGACCACCGCAAAAGCAACCAACGCTATCAACAGCCAGAGCGATTGGCGAAGATAGAAATTCTGGCTGTAGGCTGAATCGGCATAGTACTGCGCCGACATGATCAGCAGAATCCCAATCATGGACAGGAGCAAAGCAGCACTGATTATGCGCCAGTCCAGATCACGGTAGTTCAGCATCAGTCACCCTCCGCGTGAGACAGATCGGCCACCGACTCCGGGCTCAACTTCTTGGTCATGTAAATATCAATAATCCGCTTGACAGTCGGCGCCGCCACTTCCGAACCATGCCCCGCGTTCTCGACAACGGCACAAACTACAATCTCGGGTCGTTCCATCGGCGCGACACCAACAAACCAGGAATGATTGTCTCCATGAGGGTTCTCAGCCGTACCGGTTTTTCCACCAAGGCTGTATAGATTATTCTTCAAGCTACGGGCCGTGCCGTGCTCGCCCTCCACTACCAGACGCAACGCTTCCAGCAGCAACTCCAGTGTTCCTGATGAAAACGGCAGTTTCCTGACCATCTGTCTGGACGGGATCACCTGCTGGCCACCCGGAAATTGAATACTCTTAATCAGTCGTGGACGATACACGATGCCGTCGTTGGCCAAACCACAGAAAAACTGGGCCAGTTGCAATGGCGTGACGAGTATCTCTCCCTGTCCGATCGCATTGTTCAGTACCAACCCCCGGCTCCACTTTTTCTTACCATAGCGCTTATCGTAGTATTCGCTATTGGGGTTGAGACCGTCCTCCTCACCCGGCAGAGCGATGCCGGTGACGTGGCCGAAGCCGCACTTATCGAAATACTGACTCAACAGATCGATACCGAGTTTCAACCCCACCTGATACAAGTACACATCGCAGGACTGTTCAATGGCCCCCAGGCAGTTCAGAGCACCATGTCCAGCCGGCTCCCAGCAACGGAAATAGCGATTGCCGAACTGATAGCCACCGTAGCATGGTTTCAGAAGAGTATTCACACTGATCATTCCCTCTTCCAACGCTGCGCCGATCGTCAATAGCTTGGTGGTGGAGGCAGGCGGATAGAGACCGCTAATGGGACGGTTGAGCAGCGGATGAGTCGTATCCTGCATTATGCTCTGCCAAAGACTCTCCGGTATGACAGTGGAGAAAATATTGGCGTCGAACCCCGGATAGGATGTCATGGCCAGAATTTCGCCGCTGCGTGGATCCATGGCGACAATAGCGCCACAGCAGTACTCTCCAAGCGCCGCCACACATTCACGCTGAAGATCGTTGTCGATCGTTAGCACCAAGTCGGCGCCGGCAACGGCGGGGGTGGGGCTCTTCCCTTCGTACGGGCCCCGGCTTTGACCGGATGCGGTAACTTCGATATAGGCCGTTCCCTCGCGCCCTCGGAGGAGCGCATCGTGGTGCTTTTCCAGCCCTTTCTTGCCGATTATGCTACCCAACCGATAACCGACCGCACCCTCACGCCGTCGCTCTTCCTCGGAGACCTCACCGACGTGACCGGTGAAACACTCGGAACCAAGGCCGAGCGTATAACGTCTTACCTCTTCCATCTGGATGCTCACGCCCGGGAAACGGCCGGCCTGCTCTTCGATTACGGCCACGATCTCAAAGGGAACATCGCGCATAATCGGGGCTGGCTGGTAACGATTGACCAGGTTCTTCCGGAGGCGTTTTTCAACCACACTTGTATCAAGTCCAATCACCGCTGCCAGATTCGGTATCGTCGTGTCCCGAACTACCTCAGACGCCACGACAGAGACTGTGAAAGAGGGGCGGTTATCGATTATGATGCGTCCCTCCCGGTCGTACACCACGCCACGACCAGCCACCAGCGGCTGTACTCTGATGCGATTGTTCTCGGACTGTTCGGCCAGTTCACGATAGTTCAGAATCTGCAGTTTCACCAGCCAGCCAAAAACGACCAGCAGCAAGCCCAGCACAATCAAAAGGCCGGTCGCCTGGCGATACTTTAGACTGAAAGTTGACTGTGGCATCCGATTGTCAGAAAAGAGCTTTAACTCTGGTCCAGGTGATGCGACCTTCTTTAACCAGAAAGAAAAGCCACCCTATCAGAGTAGTGTAAACGGCCCCCGGCAGCGCGGCGGTCACCAGAAGAAACCAAAAATCTTCTGCTCCAAAGGTAATCAACACCATAACATTGTGAAGAAGTATACCGCCCAGTATCAGCAGTAACTTGGCATATAGAGAGTCGAGGTTTAGCCGTTCACGAGCGTGATAGGCAGCAAGTCCCAGCCCCGCCAGCCACAGCGTGTGCCATCCGATTAAATCCGGCATACCGGCGGCCAGCACAAGACCGGCGGCAAAGCCGAACCAAGTCGCCACTAACTCCGGTTTGTAGACAGCCACCGTCAGCGCGATGAGGGCGGCCAGGTTGATCTCGGCCGTGAAGATTGTCGTGATGTCCCTTAGCATCACCTGGTGCAGGGCGATCAACAGAAGATAGAGTATGAATGGGATCACCCGCGTCATGGACCCTCCGGCATCAGAATGAAGAGTTCCTCAATGGTCCGAAAGCTGACCGCCGGCTCGAGTTTGATTAGCGAGTAAGGCTTGTTTTCCGGCCGCCGAACTTCCGATACTATGCCGACCCTCAGCCCCGGCGGGTAGATGCCCCCAAGGCCCGACGACAAGATAGTATCACCTACTTGGATGGCACCCTGATTGGGAAAATTGTCCAGAATCATGCCTTCCGACGGTAAGTAGCGCACGATGCCCATCTCGCGGCTGCTTGCCACCCGCCCGGCGACACGATTGAGAGGATCGGTCAACAACTGTAATTTGGCATTCCCCGCCATAACCTGCTGCACCCGCCCGACCAAACCCACCTGATTGATCACCGGATGATTGACCAGCACGGAATCCTCGATTCCCATGGCAATGGCGGCGGAGACCGGTAGCGGCTCTCCTGTCACCGAAATGACCCGAGCCGGCAGCAGACGATACCCGGCGGGCGGTTCAAACCCAAGGATCGATCGCAGCCTGGAGTTCTCCCGCTTAGCTTCCTCCAAAGCCACGATTCTCAAGGATGCTTCGGCCAGCGAGTCTCGAAGTAATCGATTCTCTTTGTTGGTGCCGACCAGATCCCGGACGGTCGATCGGATTTTGAAAAAGGGAAAGTAAGCCGTGTCGATGATCGCGCCACCGATCAGTTGATTGACATTCGGCAATTCGAATATCAGGGTAGCTACAAAAATGAGAATTACAGCGAGATGAACAATCCGCCAACTCTTATAAGAAAGACCGGATTTTCTGTTCAACATGGCAAACGCCACTCAGAACGAGACCCTGATTACTCGACGACATCGATTAGAGCCAGTACATCTCCGGGCGAAGCGGCCTCAAGCAGTTTCTTGCGGTTCTCCTCCGGTTTCA
>CBDUZQ010000315.1:0-3415 GCA_965371755.1 uncultured bacterium | reverse complement strand
CAGCACCGTGAACGTCGTATTGCCGTACTTGCGCTGCTGGGAGATTTCGAAATCGTGGAAGTCTATCTTCTTCGTTTCGGTAGTGTCATGCTGACAGATCAGCAAACCGGACGATGCCACAATCGGATGGCGTTGCAAGCACTCCAGCGTCCGATCAACCCCGCCCTGATATTGCGGCGGTGCGACCATCACGATATCGAATTGCCTCTTCTGTTCATGCAGCCGAGGGATCGCTGCGAACACATCCTCACACCGACATTGCAGCCGGTCCGTCACCCGGTATTTCTCAGCATAGCGCTCGATGGACGTCACCATCTCCGGTTCCATCTCCACCCCAAGGGCTGATCGCACCCGCCGTGACACCGCCTCGAACAAGTACGATCCGGTGCCGCTGAACAAATCGAGATACTCCGCGTCGAGAAGGTTTGGGTTTAGAAAGTCAAAGATCGATTTGCGCAACCTACTCAATGGTGGTCGCGTGTGCCCGAGCTTGGGAGCGCTTATCCGTCGTCCCTTAAGATCACCCGCTATGATCGTGAACTCGAATCTGTCTGTTCCGTCTCTGCCCATTTTCGGACCGATCTGCTCAATTAGCGTGCGCCTGGTGTCGTATTTCTGAACACATTCTAATAAAGCCACGAATGCGTCCGATAACAAATATAGAATTATTTTGTTGAGGGCGCGGTATGTTTTGGCCTAACTTGGAGTGTGCGGTTGAAATTCACATTCGATGACCAGAAAAACGGTTTCGACTTCGGTGATGTCGAAGCGATGCTGATCGACAAAGGGTATGAAGCTATCTGCGGAGTCGACGAGGTCGGTCGCGGACCGCTGGCCGGACCGGTGGTGGCGGCGGCAGTGATCGTACCACCGGAGTTGGAGATTCCCGGAGTAGATGATTCCAAGAAACTGACGGCGGCGCGTCGTGAGCAAGCCTTTGAGACTATTGTCAATCTCGGCCTGCTCTGCGCCGTGGGAGTGATCGACAACGAGTGCATCGACAAGATGAACATTCTGAAAGCATCGTTGATGGCGATGCGCAAAGCTGTCATGGATCTCAAGCAGTCCCCGGATTTCGTTCTGGTAGACGGCAACTACCCCATACCGAACATCAACCAGCCGCAGTTCGCCGTTATCGGTGGGGACCGACGCTGTCAGGCCATCGCCGCTGCATCGATAGTGGCCAAGGTCACTCGCGATCGGATCATGGATCGCTACCAGGCGCTCTACCCGTCGTTCTCATTCTCCCAACACAAGGGATACCCGACCCCGGTCCATCTCGATGAACTCAAAGAGCACGGACCCTGCGAGATACATCGCCGCACGTTCAAACCGGTGGCCGATTTAATCGCCGATTATGCCCTCTTCTAAGAAACGTTCGGGGACGCCTCGGCCGGACCCGGCTTGGCGCAGCTACGAGAAGCTGGCCGGCCGTTTCTATGAAAAGCAGGGGTTTGAGATTCTTGCCCGGAACTGGCGCGCCGGTCGCCTGGAAATCGATCTGATCGTTCAACGCGACAACCTGATTGTATTCGTCGAGGTCAAGTCGACGTCATCAAAACTGTTCGGTCATCCGGCCGACCGAGTCGACGAAAAGAAAACAGTCAACCTCACCCGTGCCGCCCAGCAGTTCATTGAACAGAATAAGGTAGACAACTGCGATCTGCGATTCGATGTGGTGACTTTTGTCAACGGCCAAATCGAGCACTTCCCAGGCGCTTTCGACGCCGCCGAATAGCTACTCGATGCTCATAGAATCGATGACTCGGAACTGGCCGGGTTTACATAGACTGTCGGTCATCGGCTGTGTCAGCGAATCGACATACTGTTTGACCAGCCGCAGGTACGGTGTGTAAGTCTCCGGTCGTTTCGAATACCTTTCCAGATACTCATCGACTTTCTCCAGCGACAGCCCGGTGGCTTCAAGCAACGAATCACGGAAGTTCAGAAATTGCTGTGGGTCATCGCGATACTCAGCCGAAGCCAGCCAGACCTGAGCCGTCACCAGCGCATAGCGCTCAGCATCATCATAGAACAGCTCGGCTGTGTGCTGCTGGTATTTGGTGTAGGCCATCCAACCGGCGACGATCAACACCAACGGTAGTAGTCGTTTCAACCAAATCAATTTCGTTCAACTTCCTGTTGCATCGTTGTGTAGAACGTCCTAAACTAAGTGACGTATGACAACCGGTCAAGTTTGGATATAGACGATATGCTTTCTACAAAACGACGACCATGCCGCGCCGTAAAAGTCGGCTATGTTCTGATTGGCGGCGGTTTCCCGGTGACGGTGCAATCGATGACCAACACCGACACGCGTGACGTCGGCGCTACGGTGGGCCAGATCAGGCAATTGTTCGAGGCTGGTTGTGATATCGTCCGGCTGTCGGTGCTCAACAAGCAGGCGGCAGCATGTCTCGGCGATATCCGCAAGCAGGTCGAAGGTCCCCTGGTGGCCGACATTCATTTCAATCACAAACTGGCGCTGGCGGCGATTGAGGCCGGTTTCGACAAAATACGCATTAACCCCGGTAATATCGGCGCCGATTGGAAAGTGCGCGAACTGGCTCGGGCAGCCAAAGAGGCCGAGGTCCCGATACGGATCGGCGTCAATTCCGGTTCGCTGCCTGAGGACACGCTTGAAAAGTACGGTCACGATGACCCTCGCGCCTTCGTTGAAGCAGCCTTGCGAGAAGCAGCGCTCTTGGAAGAGAACGACTTTCAAAACATTATCATCTCCGTGAAGTCGTCCAGCGCGGCCACATCATTTCAGGCCTATTCGATGTTAGCTGAGAAGTGCGACTACCCGTTGCACATCGGTATCACCGAGGCGGGCACGCTTGAAACCGGGACCATCAAATCATCGGTCGGGTTGGGTGCGTTGTTGCTGCAAGGTATCGGCGACACCATGCGGGTGTCGTTGACCGCCGACCCGGTGCACGAAGTGCGCGTCGCCAGGAAGATTCTGAAATCGTGCGAACTCATCACCGAGGGTGTGGAGGTGATTTCATGCCCGACTTGCGGACGGTGTCAGATCGATCTGATCCCGCTGGCCGAGTCGATCGAGGCCCGAACGCGGCACATCAAGATGTCTCTGAAAGTCGCCGTGATGGGTTGCGACGTCAATGGTCCGGGTGAGGCGCGCGCGGCTGATGTCGGCATAACCGGCGGCGTGGGGAAGGGGCAACTAATCAAGAAGGGCGAGGTCATCCGCACCGTCGACGAAGCCGACCTTGAACGCACGCTGCTTAACGAGATCGAATCCATGACGGGGGAGAGGGTGGGGGAGTAGCGTTTTCACTGACTTGTCACCCCCGCGTAGGCGGGGGTCCATCTGTCTCCGCAATATGAAAGACTGGATTCCTGCTTTCGCAGGAATGACATTGTCTCGGGTTCTATTATGGCAGCATCACAG
>CBDUZQ010000314.1:0-3423 GCA_965371755.1 uncultured bacterium | reverse complement strand
AAGCGGGAGTATCATTCATGTTGCGGTCTCACTCAGCTTGAAACGTTCTCAATAGTCAATTCGCGGTCCATAATAGTCGGAGGGACGCGAACTTCCAAAATATATTTCGCAAATGAGTAGCCGTTTGCTACCGGTGAATGTGATCGCCGATTTTTCGGATGCGGGCCATCTCTTCATCGGACAGCGGACCCCTGGCCAGGGCGGTAATGCCGGCATCAAATTCCTGCTCGCTGGACGGTCCCATCATGCAAAGATCGACGTGAGGGTTCGACAGGACAAACCGGTAGCAGTCGGTTGCCGACAAGGGTTCTTCGCCGGGTGGCATCTTTTTCTTTTTCAGCAGTTTGCCCCAGCATGTCGCGGTGTAGACAGTCACGCCCGGTCGGTTAGTGTCGGGCAGGTGGGGGAAAATCTCGTCCTCGGCCCCTTTGTGAACAGCGTTGTAGCGCAGCATGAAGATATCTATCGGTGAGTCACTCTGCCGGGCCAGTTCACCAAAGAACTTTCGGTTATGCCCCGACATGGCTATGAAACGGACGAGTCCCTCCTCCTTCATTCTGAGTACCTTGTCAATCGTGCGCCGTGAAGGTTGCCGGTTGTGCCAGCCAAGAAGGAGGACATCGGTGTAGTCGACACCAAGAACCTTCAGCCCTTTGCGAACCGAACGCTTCACGCTGATTCCGAAGTGGTCGTACGATTGCAGGACGACTACGATTTTGTCGCGGTGGTTCTTTGCCAGGTTGCGCAGACCGTCACGCATCCCGCGCCTTCTCGGAGTGCTCCAGTAGAAGTAATTTATGCCATGCTCGTGGAAAGCTTTCTCCACTGTCGAGGACCCTGCGCCGTACCCGCTGGCCAGGCCGAGTCTGCTGACCTTCAGTCCCGTACGGCCCAGGGTTGCATGTTCCTGAAAGTTCATCCTGTTCACTTCTGGTGTCATCAGTTTGCTTCTTAGAAATAGTCGCTGATGTATATGAATCCGTAGCCCAGATAGATGTACCGCACAAAGCGGCCCGCGACCAGCGTCATCAAGAAAGGCATGACGGGAAACCGTTTTGCGCCGCAGGCGGCGTACACGATGTCGCAGGGAATCGGCGATGCGCTACCGAGAAAGAGCACCAGGCTCACATACACTCTTGATTTACCATGTGTCCAGGGGTGTTCGCGAAGCCGGGGGAAACGCCTCTGCACCCACGACCGATTACCGTAGTACCGCCCGGCCGCAAACGTCACCAGCCCTCCCAGGGTCGAGCCGAGCGCCATCACGAGTGCGAGCCTGATAATGTCAAGACCCAGGGCCGCCCCAGCCACGGCATAGGCCCACACCGGCAGCATCAGGGGCGTACAGGAAATCGCCGTAACGAAAAACAGAATGACATCGACCCACCCCTGACCGAAGCGCGTCATCAAGTCGACGCCGTACCCGTTGATCTCTTTGCTGAACAACACGGCCAGGATAGTACCGGTCAGGATGATTATCAGCGTAACAAGATGAGCGGCCAGGGTGCTCTTACGTACAGACTCATCCTTCACCGAGGGAACGACTACTGACTGGGTGCTGCTGAATGTTTCCGGGTCGGTCATACTTCCTCTCATTGGTGTTATATGTCAGAGTACGCACCTTGTCATCCGTTGTCAACCAACGAGTAGTCGGGACCAGTCCACAAGTGGCGTTCATTGGGGCGACGCCCCCTACGCGGTGTTAGGTGATGCACCTATAAACAGTGTATTGGTGGTGTCGGGCGACCTCGCCGGACGCCTCCACAAAAGCGTCAAGGCCGTCAGCCGAAGTCGGTTGACAGCACCTCAACCTCCGGATATCGGCTACTCGTAGTGAAGTTTCAAAAAGACTCTACCCGTGACCGTTCCCTACGGTGCGTACCAGCGGCCGCCGAGGTCGGTTTTCAGGAGGGTGCCGTTTTCGCCCACAATCCAGCCGTTATACGCGTTGATGAAGGTCACGCTGGTTAGATTGCGCTCGGTCCGTCCTCCCTGGATAGTCCAGTAGTCGCCGCCGTTAAAAGTGTACAGGATTAGTCCATCACTGCCGACCGCCCAGCCGGTACGCTGGTCAATAAACTGTATATCGCTCAGGTGGTGCGATGTTCCCGACGGTTGACGGGCGAAAGTAACGCCGCCATCGAGAGTCCGGTAGATGCTGCCGTTCTCCCCGGCCACCCAGCCGATGTCCTTATCAATAAACGACACGGCCCACAAAGCGACAGTGGGATCGATCACGCGCGTCGTGTCGAGTCCCTCGCTGGACCAATGTTTACCGCGATCGACCGTACGCATGAACAGTCCGTTTTGGCCGACCACCCAGCCCCTGGCATACCAGACAAACTCAATATCGAATACTCGAGAGCGGGTCGAATCCTGTAAGGCCCAGGTTGTTCCGCCGTCGTCAGTATGGTAGATAACACCGCGGTGTGTGTCATGCACGGCGCTGCCGACCGCCCAGCCGTCGAGGGAATCAGCGAAGACCAGTGCTTTGAATGTGGTGCCGTTGATACGCGGCTGCACCTGCCATGTTCTGCCGCCGTCGAAAGTACCAACAATCAATCCATCATACGGATACAGACCGACACAGCCGACCAGCCAACCGGTGTCGGGGTTGATAAAACAAGCGTCGTAGAACCACGAATTCTTACGAAACGACTGATAAACCCAATTGCGGCCCCCATCGACCGTGCGCAGAATAGTGCCGCCGTAGCCTACCGCCCAGCCGTTGTTATCATCGACAAACACTACCTCCTCCAGCGTAGCCAGCGGGAAGGTACCGGAGGAATTGTCGACCCAGCCGTCACCGTTGCCCGCTCGCAGCAACGTATAGGCGCCGACAATCCATCCCCCGCCGGTGTCGACCGCGAGCCCGTAGAGGTCCTGGTGCGTGGGACTGGGCTCCACATTCCATTGATTCTGTCCGTCAGACGTGGAGAGAATCGTGCCCCGTTTACCCACCGCCCAGCCGCCGGATTGGTCGACTATTGCGACATCGATCAAATCCTCGGTTACCGGGCTGTCATACACCGTCCAACTCGCTCCGGCATCCTCGGTTCGGACGATAGTGCCGGCGGCGCCCACTGCCCAACCGTTGGCGCCCGCAAAACAGACGGACAGTAATGTCTCCCGAATGGGAACGGTCACCTGGCGCCACGATGCACCGCCGTCGGAGGTGTGCAGGATGGTCCCATCTTTACCGACAATGGCGCCACGCTCGGAGTCAGCCCAGGCTATCCCGCGCAAATCGGATTCGGTGTCGGGCGACAACGCCCGCCAGGTGCGGCCGCCATCGGAGGTGGTCGCAATCGTCCCAGTGTCGCCCACCGCCCAAACGTGGTGAGCGTCGGTGAACGCCACTGCATAGTAGTTGTGATCGGGGACGCCGATGAAACAGGGCAGCCAGGCATCGCCGCCATTAAT
>CBDUZQ010000313.1:0-3425 GCA_965371755.1 uncultured bacterium | reverse complement strand
CCAATGATCCGCCGTTTGAAGTTGCATCCGCTGATCGTGTTAGATCATTCACTCGTCCCGACGACGCCATTCGTTTTCGCAAACTGGTCGAAAAGGGGAAGGTCGGTCGAGTAGTTATCGTCGGTGGCGGGTTCATTGGATGCGAACTGGTTGAAGCTGCTGCCGGCCTGTGGGGTCTGGAGACCGTTCTGATCGAGAAGGAGAATCAGGTTCTGCCGCTATTGCTCGATCCGGAGATGGCGCGCATGGCTGAGACGGAGATGAGGCGGCAGTCGGTGCAGGTGCATACGTCGACAGCCGTTCAGAAAATAGATGAGGACGATTCGGGCAATGTCCTGGTGCACCTTGATGACGGATGCACCATCGAAACAGATTACGTGGCGCTCTGTCTTGGTGTCCATCCTGAGGTTACGCTGGCTCAGCAATGCGACCTGAAATTGGGCGAGACGGGCTGCATCGAAGTTGATAATCACATGCGCACCTCTGACCCCGATATCTATGCTGGCGGCGACTGTGTGGAATCGCACCACCTCGTGACCGATCGGAAGACCTTCCTGCCTTTGGGATCGCTGGCCAATCGGCACGGGCGCGTGATCGCGGAGAGTATTGCTGGCTATGAGACGACCTTCCCTGGTGTAGTTGGGGCCTGCGTGATGAAACTGTTCGATCTCAATATCGGCAGCGTCGGACTGAGCGAGACGGCGGCGGCTGAGGCGGGCGTTGAGGCGCAGGTGGTCACCGGCGTTTTCATGGACAAACCCGACTACTACCCGGAGAGTGCGTCGATGGTGCTGAAGATGGTCTATGCCGACTATGACATGCGCCTGTTGGGTCTGCAAGCTATCGGCGCCGGGGATATTTGTCGGCGCATCGATGTTTTCTCAACGTTCTTGCGACACGGCGCCGCAGTGAATGATCTGATCGATCACGAACATGGCTATGCGCCTCCTTATGCCGAAGCACTGGACCCCCTGCACCACCTGGCGGCGATGGCGCAGGCGCAGGCTCGCGGCACGAACTTCATGACTCCAGGGACTCCGGAGGAAATTGCATCCCGCTTCTCTACACCGAGTGACATAGTCTGGCTTGATGTGCGCGAAAGGGAGGAGATAACAGCGGCTCCGTGGATGGTCCCCGGTGGTCACAGCAAGACAATGAACATTCCATTGAATGACCTCCGGGGTCGTCTTGAAGAGCTTGACCGGTCGGCTGAGGTGGTTATTATCTGTCGTCGCGGTCCGCGCTCTTACCAGACAGCGTTAATTCTCGCGCAGGCCGGATTTGAAAACGTACACTTTATTGGCGGCGGCACGACCGCTGTCGGGAAAATAACGGGATCTTGATAAGATGAGTACGCTGAGTTCAGACAACCTAAGTGCGGCCGGATGGGGTCTGGTCATGTGCGGGATCAATCACAAGACATCGCAGTTGGAACAACGGGAACGCCTGCAGATCGGCCGGGAGTCTATTGCAGCAGCCCATGCCGGTCTCGCCTCGCTTCCAGGGGTGCAGGAGGCGCTAGTCATCTCGACCTGCAACCGCATCGAGTTCTACATGGTTGCGCGGCGCGATGATGATCCCTTCGATATCACAGTCGCGTTCTACCGGAAGTCTCGCGAGATCGATATTACTGCCCTTCGTGAAAATTACTATGTCGCCAAAGGCAAGCACGCCGCCGCTCACCTCTTTCGCGTGGCCGCTGGAATCGACTCGATGGTTCTTGGCGAAAACCAAATCCTCGGTCAGATCAAAGATGCCTACAGCTCGGCCTGCGCTGTCAAAGTAGCCGGTAAGATCATACATCGCCTTTTTCACCAGGCCTTTCGCGTCGGCAAACATGTACGCACCGTTACTGACATGGGCAGAGGCAGTTGTTCTATGAGCTCGGCGGCAGTCGGGTTGCTCAAAAGCCATTTGGATGCGGAAGCACGCCCGACCATTCTGTTGATTGGCGCCAGCAAGATGATAGGACTGGCCGCCTTGAGTTGGAGCCGGCTGCATCACAATCGGTTGCTGTTCGCCAACCGTACGCAAGCTGCGGCGAAAGAGCTGGCCTCGAAGTACGGCGCCACTCACTACTCTCTTGATGCACTCCCGTCGCTGTTGGCTGAAGCCGATATCGTCATAAGCTGTACCGGCTCGCCTGAGCCGATCATAACGCGCGACATGCTTCAGGCCCATCTGGATGCATGCCCCTCGCACAAATTGATGATAATGGACATGGCTGTCCCCCGCGATGTCGAATTTGACAAGAACGTCCATCCCGACCTGACTATCTTTGACACCGACGATATCCAACGATACGTGAAGGAACAGCAGTCGATCCGGGCGGCGGCGATACCGGATGCGGAACGACTCGTTGACGAGCGACTGAGCGAGTTCGCGTATTGGTATGACCACGTTCGCAATGAAATGACTTTTGCACGGTTAATGGAAGATTTCGAGCGCGTCCGTCGCGAAGATCTCGCTTTGCTTTTGGGAGATTTGCCCGAGGACGTCCGCGACAAAGTTAATGAGCAAACCGACCGGTTGGTGCAGAAGCTGGCTCAGATGAAGATGAACACGGGGGCCGGCAGTTCCCCTGACACGGAGTAGACAACAATGGCCAACAAGTACTTGCCGATAGGTATCTCGGTAGCCACGCGAACCTGCCTGGTGGTGGGCGGTGGGGTCGTCGCCCTACGGAAAGTGGAGACTCTTCTCGACTATGAGACCAGGGTTACGGTGATAGCCCCCAAGCCGGATGCCAAGATCGAGTACCACGCCGATCAGGGCAGAATCGAACTGATAAAGCGTGAGTACACTTCGCCTGAAGCCGGCAAGTATGGTTTGGTGATTGCGGCCTCCAGTGATGCGTACGTGAACAAGGAAGTGTACAATGATGCGATCGCCGCTGGCGTGCCGGTGAACGTCGTGGACAATCCGCCCTTATGCGATTTCGTTTTTCCTGCTATCACCAAACGAGGCTGCCTGACGGTGGCGGTGTCGACCGACGGTCAGGCGCCCTTTCTGGCCGGTTTCCTGCGTGAGTTCCTCGATCGTATCTTCCCCGACCGGTGGCGTCGGATCGCCGGGTACGCCGGGGTGTTCCGCCGGATGGTCATGAAGGAAGGTCCCAAAGAGGCTGAGGAAAAGAAGCAATGTCTCCAGCGCTTCCTCAATGCGGACTGGAAGGCCATGTTGAAAGATGAGAGCGAAGAAGAGATTGAGGCAAAGTTCCAGGACTGGCTGAAGGTGTAGCGCCGGACGCAGTGCCTGCCAAGCAGAACGCAAAAGACAATGAGCAAGAGCACAGGAATAGTATATCTCATCGGCGCCGGTCCGGGTGATCCGGAACTGATAACGCTACGCGGAATGCGTCTGCTCAAAGAGTGCGATGCCGTCATCTATGACCATCTGGTGCCGGACGAACTGGTCACCCTCTT
>CBDUZQ010000312.1:0-3439 GCA_965371755.1 uncultured bacterium | reverse complement strand
ATCACCGATGCCGTCGGCGTCAAGGTCAGACTGGCCGGCATTATACACATCAGGACAGTTGTCGAGGAGGTCCGGAACCCCGTCCTCATCGGAATCTGTAGTATCAAGGATAGCAAAGCAGTGCGGTCCGTCCCAGGCCGGGTGCCGTGGGCCTACTTCGGAGCCGCCACCCCAGGTCCAGGTTCCGCCGGGAGGAAACCAACTGGAATCGAGGCAGATAGATTGTAATGCTTGCGTAGCGATGATCGGACCGACCGTAATGCTGAACACTGTATCATCAAAAAAAGCCGGGATGCCTATCGATGGTGGAATACCGGACCCGATACCGCCGAACCCCACCGTATCGGCGCCGATGCCATCTATATTGGTGAGCACTGTAAAGAAGAACATGAAATTCGTGCTCCAATCAATACTGCTAAGCTGAGCGGCCGACGTCTCCGTCCAGGTCGCCCCATCAGGCGAATAAACGCGAAAGCCGTTAGTGATTCCTTTGAAGCTGTTATCTTCGTCATTAGTGATGCGGATGACAAAGGTTATTGACTGTCCGGACGTGACAACCTGAGCATCAAGGAGTCCGATAGTAGTATCCAGCGACAGGCTTTGGTCCTGAGCGTGGACGACACCGCTTAGCAGTATCGCCGTCGCCAATGTGAGCACAAGACGCTTCATCGTTTCCCCTCGGGTTTCAGTTACGGACAATCCGGCGGTGGCGGGCCGCCGTTGAACATGTAATCAACCATGTAAACCAAATCAGCGATTGATATAGCTTCATCACCGAACGGTGGTTCCAACTCCGCCTCCTCCCAGCACGGTGGAGGCGGACCGTCGTTGAACATGAAATCGACCATATAGACTAAATCAGAAATGTCGATCACATCGTAGATGTCGAAGTCGATATTCCCGGCGAAGTCAACACAACATCCGGCATCATATAGCGAACTGTAGGCGTACACTACGCCTGAAGACCCAAACGTGACACAGGCGAGATTTCCCGCGCCGTCGCCATTGATATCTCCAACTCCGAGATGCATCACATCACCCGCACAACTCTGCTCGAAGTATGCCTCACCGGTCGCGCCGTCGAGAGCACGCACCAGTCCGTCATCGGAACCGACCAGCACGTCCTCTTGGTCGTCGCCGTCAAGGTCGTAACCGAGTACGCAGTTTATTTCGTCACCGGCCTCGAAGCTCCACAGTTCTGCGCCGTTGGTGCCGTCGAAGGCGTACACGATGCGCTCGTTGTAGTTGGTCCCTACGATAAGATCAGCCGCCTTGTCCCAGTTCAGTAAGGCATGACTGAGGCCGTAGTCGGAGCAGGGTTCCATAGGACCGGAACTCCACATCTCATCGTGGGGGGCATTGCCGTCGACCATGAGTACTTTACCCGGTGTGGCGCCCATCTTCTTGATGCCGATAGCAACATCCAGCACACCATCATCATCAGCATCCATCACTTCGCAGTGGGCGGCGTACTGAGTGCCGACAGCATACTCCCAAAGCGTACTGCCGTCAGCGCCGTCCATCACAACCATCTTTCCACCCACAATCGCGACCACGTCGATTGGTGGAACGCCGTTCATCTCCGCCAACTCGATCTCCTCTGGGTCACCGCCGGTGAACGCGCGCGACCAGACCAGGTCGAGTCGGGTAGTGCCGCTGATGACATAGATTGTGCCGTCGTCGCTGCCCGCGATGATATCACAATCGCCGTCGCCGTTGAGATCGGCGGCCTGCAGATTCTTGCGGTATATCTGGTCGCCCGGATCGGTGAACTGCCACATGACAGTTCCGTCATTACCGTAAAGGGCGGTTACCATGTCGTCGTTTCCGGCTACTGCTACATCTATTTGTCCGTTATTGTCGAAATCGCCGGTGGTCACGGCATACAGGTTCTCGGTCCCGGTCCAGTGCCAGAGCGTGTCACCGGTGCAACCATCGATTGCCCACACCCAGTCGTCCAACGAGGCCACGATTAGCACGTCCATGCAATCATCGCCGTTGAGGTCGGCGATGGTCAAGGCGTTGCCATACTCACCGAATGCGTACTCCCACAACAGGGGTGACTGGGTCGATCTGAGCGCCCAGATCGATTTGCTGGGATTCGGGGGGCTTCCGGTGAATCCAGCACCACCACCCGCCGCGACATCGACAATGGCGTCACCATCGAACTCGGCCACACCGACTGCATACATCGTTCCCGAGACTGCATAGTACCATACCAGAGAGCCGTCCACCGCCGAGATCACTGAGATGCGGTCCCAGGTAGCGGCTACGATGTTCAGGTCGCCGTCGCCGGTCACGTCGGCAAAAGCCAGGTCGCGGGGGTAGCTCTCGAGACTGTCGGATTCGAACATCAACGATGATTCCGTCCCATCAAAAGCAATCACCTTACGCCAGCCGAGAAAGTTTCCGATGACCAGGTCGAGATCGGTGTCGCTGTCGAGATCGTAGGTGTATAGTTCGATCTCGCCGTTAGTGTGATTGATCGGACCGAAATCATAGCTCCACTCAAGGGTGCCATCGGAGGCGTTACGAACGTACAGATGTCCCTGATCGGCGGCGTCGATGCCGGCGAAGATAGCTTCCGGCTGGCCGTCATTGTCTATGTCCTCAATCATAGCATCCAGGACAACGTAGGCCACCGTAGAATCCCAGATAAACTGTCCGGTAGCTCCATTGATGACACCAAAGCGGTTGTCCCAGCCCGCCAGGTACTCGTGAGCGAAAGCGACGTCATCGATGTTGTCACCATTGACGTCTCCGGTGGCAACCGCGTTGACCCACATGGCGTCTATCTCCTTGCGCCAGAGTTGCACGCCTGTCTCGCCGTTAATAGCGTAAACGTAGTCGTCGAAACTGCCCACGACGACATCGATATACTCGTCCCCGTTGAAATCGCCGACCGCGACGTCCTGGTTGGTGGCGCCGACATAGAATGTCCAGAGCGCAACACCAGTGACGCCGTTGATAGCGTGGACATAGCCGTCCGGGGTGATGCTGGAATGGTGAGAGGCGGCGGCGATGACATCCATCACGCCGTCGTTGTTCACATCGCCGATGGTCATCGACCGGACGGCGTCTTGCAGCCAGTAAATCCAAATGGTGTCGCCGGTCTTGCCGTCAGCGGCTACCACCTGATGTGGATACCCGTAGTAATCATTGCTGTGCTCACCGGCGATGACATCAAGAGTACCGTCCCCATTGAGGTCGGCCGTCTCGATATGCTTGGTGGGCCACTCGCCGTCAAAAGTCCAAATCGATTCCCCCGCCAGCCCCTGTGCCCCCACGCTGGAGACCATGCACACGACCGGCATGATAACCAGTAGAATAACCCCGATGTTCAAACGGTTGCGATGGTTCATGATATACACTCCTGTGGTTTTCGTCTGCAGTAACCTGAATCTCTTTAAGATAGGGCTTGATCTCCATTTGGCCAAGG
>CBDUZQ010000311.1:0-3440 GCA_965371755.1 uncultured bacterium | reverse complement strand
ACGTCCAGTCCCTTCTCGGTGAAGCGCGTTTCGTACTGATTAATCACGGGACCCGAACGATCGCGGAAGAACTGTACGAAACGTGAAGACCCGGCGCTCAACTGGGTGCGAAGTCGCGACGACAGTTGGTGCTCAAATCGGACGCCTGCGAGCAGCCGGTCGTCTTCGCGGAAGGCGAATTGCGTTGGTCGCGAGGCCGGCCCTGGCAGGCCGTTGGTGGCATCGTGAACCTGGAGGGAGTAGCCGATACCGGTGCGACTGGACTGCCACCGGCCGCCGAGGAAGTAATTGCGACTGGTGCTGCGGTTGTTGACCCGCGGACCATAGAAGACGGTGTCAACCGGAGATGCATGATATGTGAAATCGAAATCGCCATGGGACGAGTTGTCGCTGATCGCCACCCGATTGCCGAAGGTCACCGATTTGAGTGGATTGACCAGAACCACCTGATGTCGCTGTGTGTGCCAGCTACTCCGGCTTGTTTCGGTTTCAATACTGGTTGGTTCGGCAGCATCAGAAGGCTGCGTGACAATGCTCACCACGCCACCCATTGCATCCGGGCCGAACTGCGCCGAAGCACCGTTCTTGTGCACCTCGATTCGTTCGATCATTGCTACCGGCACACTGCTCAGGTCGGCTATGCCATTGGCGGAGGAGTTTATCTTGTGGCCGTCCAGCAGAATCAGCACCTGCTCAGGGGTGCTGCCTCTTATGCGTACTTGCGTTTGGCCGCCGGGACCGGTTTGTTGAACGTAGACTCCCTCTATCGATTCCAGTATCTGCGAAATGTCATCCGCGTGCAGCCTTTCGATCTCTCGGCGTTCGATCACGGTAACGTCGCCGCGATGAATCGAGCGCTTTCCCCTGACGGTAACGCCCGCGACAGAATAGATCTTCCGCTCGAGCACGATTCTGACCTGCCGCGTGATGTCGGTAACCAACTCCACGGCAGCCATCTCAAAAGGTTGATAGCCGGCTGCTGTGACGCGTAGGTGGTAGTTCCCTGGTGGCATATTGTCGAGTCTGAAAAGGCCTGAGGCGTCGGTCCCGGTTCGATATGAGGTGCCCTCAAGGCGAACTTCGGCGTTGAAAACCGGCGCGCCATCGTCGGCGTTGACAACCGTACCGGCCAGGCGCGTGTTGGACTGGGCCGACAGATTGGCGGCGCCGAATAGGGCGAGCATCAGTGTCGCGACGATTCCGGTTCGCACCGAAACAATGGGAGGGAGCCGTCGGATGGTTGGTGATTTCTTTCCCGTCGCAAAAAATCGCCACATGGCTTTCACTCTGGCTGCCACCGGCGACGGGATGATACCTGTCAGCCCGCGCTGACGGCAACGAACAAAGATGAGATTGTGGCAGGTTTCCTGGCTTGGGCTTCAAACCTCCGGCAGGCGCCTTCCCCGTCAACGACGAGTGGCTTCGGGCCTGCGGAGTAGCCCTTACAGTAGCGGGGCTGCGACGGCTTCGCACCGTCTTCCCTATTATCCGTCCCGATGGACGGCACCACAACGTTTGGTTCTAATAAGGGCTTCCGCTGGTCATCTGTCAAGCCTGATTTGCAGTCGACTGGCGTTTGAGAAAATCGAGCCGTCGCAGGGCAGGTCTGTCCGTAGACCTGCCGATGGTGGCGGGTCCGAAGACGGACCCACCCTACGGGACGTCAAGCGCTCGAATCTTCCGGGCCAACAGTTCGGCGATGATATAATGCCCACGGGCGTCGAAGTGGATGAAGTCGTGTTGCACATCGTCGTAAACGTCGCCATGCTGATCAAGCTCGACGGACGCGTCGACCAGGGCAACGTTCAGCACCGCGGCCACCTCGCGCGTTTGATGATTATAAATATGGTGGTACCGAATGGCCGGAGTCCAACTGCGCAGTTGGCCATAGCGATCCAGCGATGGAGCCGGTGAGGTCAAGAGTATCGGCGTGATGCCGCGATCAGTACAGGTGCGGCAGATCTCGGTGAGATTGTCCGTGAAATCCTGATAGCTCACCCGATAGACAACGGAATCACGGTCCCACAGAGAATCCGGATTCTGCTCCACCTGGGTCAGCAGGGCCTTCTTTAGCAGGCGGTAGGAGTGGAGTCGGGACAGTTGGTTCTGAATCGCCAGCACGAAGGCCGGCGGGAACTGCTGGTCTTTGTCGGCAATCTGACCCGAGGCTGCCCAGTGGTCATTCCAGGCAAACATGATGGTTACGATGTCCGGCTTAAGGTACAATAACTCCTGCGTGAGGAAGCGCTTCCCCTGTACCGAACTGTAACCGGGAATGCCGGCGTTGACAACTTCGTATTCATCCTCCAGAAACATCTCAAGTTGCCGGCCGTAGGTCTGATCGTCGGTGACGCCCCACCCGAAAGTGCATGAGTTGCCCAACAGCAGGATGCGCTTCTTCGTTTTCGCGTGACCAATCTCATCTCCACGCAGCCCCAGCGAGTTTATCCGGTAGCTCTTACCCTCAAAGAAGCTCGAGGTTACCGTCCGATCCGGACGCAAACGCCAAAAGAGTTGCTGGTCTTTCTTGAATACTTCGGGGTAATCCAGGGCACGATTCAATATGAAGAAGCGGTTCTGAAAATAGCTGTCGAGGCCGATGATGCGAACGGCAACTTCAACGACGCCGACGAAAACGACGAGCGTTATCAGCGCGGCCACGAGGCGAAACGTTTTCGATTGGACTCGAGCAGACATGATGGGAATGATAATAACGGGTGCGGGGTTTGTCAGCAGTTTATTGCGTGGCGATCAACGGGGCGACGGTCTCGGCGATAGCGCGCGCCGCGACGCCGTGACCCTCACGGTTGAAGTGAATCGGGTCGGCGGTCGCGTTGTCGAAAAGGGTGTGGTGATCATCGAACGTATGTTGCAGGTCCACCAGGGCAGCCGTCTCATACTGCGACGCCCGCACCATCTCATTTTGGTAGAGCTCGTGAAGGCGATGAAAACTCGAGACAGCACCGTTGAAATAGTTGTCCAACGAGGCTATCGGAGGCAGTAAGAGTATCGGCTGCACGCCGTTTTCACGACACCGCCTGATGATCTCTCGAAGGTTCGCGAAATACTCCGGGAGGGATACGCGTTTGACGCCTTGCAAATCGTCGAGGCGGGCGGGAGCGTCATCTTTTGAAACTGACAAGAAGGCTTTCCTGATAAGTCGGTAGAGCCTCAATCGCGCCAGCATGTTCTGGGCACCAATCAGCAAGGCGTTGTCAAGTTTCTGTTCACTGTCGGTCTTGCCGCGTCCGGCCGGGTAGTGATCGTTGAAGCCAAGCATGACGAGCACCAGGTCCGGTTCCAGTGAAAACAGTTCGCTTTCGAGATACTGTTTCCCCTGGTACGAACTGTACCCCGGCACACCGGCATTGATCACCTCGACCGCGGCCTCAGGCAACTGTTCGTTCAGCATGATTTCCAACTGATGCGTCCAGGTATCC
>CBDUZQ010000310.1:0-3444 GCA_965371755.1 uncultured bacterium | reverse complement strand
GAATCAGCGTATTTCACAAATCCTCCGAGTCATTTCTCAACCTCACACTCTGGCAGCAGCGCGGACAGATGATGAACTCGGCGACATCAGCGTGAATCGTGGCCGCATTGAGCCAACCGACGCCGACGGCAGAGGCCTCATCTTTCCTCCGCATCCGCAGTTAGTCTAATATGTAAAAAGATAGGTGACAAAGGCGATTTTGTCAAAAGGAGAATGCCGAGATGGCGCCGTGCGACATAGTTGACGGGTACGCCGCCCAGAGCGGGATGGGGCACACGGCTTGTCCGACATTTATATTGACACCGACGCGGTGGCAAGGTTTCCTCATTGACATGAAGAATTGTCCAAACCTTCACCCGGACGGTTGAGCGACTGGTCCCTATTCGCGTGAATAACGCTCTCTGTGCCGGGTAGTACTTCCGAAGGTTAGAAACTGGAAAGGAGCGCCGATGTCAACGATGTTCTGGGTTTGGGTAACAGCGGCTGTTGTCTTCTTGATACTGGAGTTGGTGTCTCCGACGTTTATCTTTGCCTGCTTTGTGTTGGGTTCGATGATAGCCGGCGTGTACAGTTACTTTTACCCTGAGAGTTATTACTGGCAGGTCGGTATTTTCATCGTCCTGACTGTCGGCCTTCTACCGTTGACCAGAACGCTGGCCAGGAAGATCACCAAAGAATCTCCACAAAAGTCCAATATCGACGCCCTCATCGACAAAGTGGCGCTGGTAACGAAAGCCATTGATCCGGACCTGGGCGGTCAGGTCAAAATCGAGGGCGAAATCTGGCTGGCGCGCGCCGACGAGTTCATTTCGGAAAACGAGAAGGTCATAATCGTCAGTATCTCCGGTACCAAAGTACACGTGGAGAAACTGACCGAAGAAAAGGAGTAAGACATGAACCCTGCAATTATGGTAGCTTTGGGGGTGCTGGCGTTGTTCGCCTTCATCCTGGTGTCGATGTCGATACGGATTATTCGCCCCTTTGAACGGGGTCTGATCGAGCGGTTGGGCAAGTACCAGCGGCTGCTCGAACCCGGTCTGAACATGATCATGCCGTTTGTCGATACTGTCATCAAAGTCGACATGCGCGAGGTGGTGCTGGATGTGCCACCGCAGATGGTGATCACCAGGGACAATGTGAACGTCGAGGTCGACGCCATCATCTACGCCCAGGTGACCGATCCGGTGCGGTCGCGTTACGAGATCGCTAACTATATTATCGCCGCGACCAAGCTGGCCCAGACCAACCTGCGTAACGTCATCGGTGAATTGGATCTCGATGCCTGCCTATCGTCGCGCGACACTGTCAACGCCCAGCTTCGCGACGTTCTCGATGATGCGACCGACAAGTGGGGCGTGCGCGTCAACCGCGTCGAGATGCAGCGGATCGATCCGCCGCGCGACATCACCGATGCCATGAGCCGGCAGATGAAGGCCGAGCGTGACAAGCGCGCCACCATTCTCGACGCCGAGGCGGTCAAACAGGCGGACATCACCAAGGCTGAGGGATACAAACAGGCGAAGATCCTCGAGGCCGAGGGCAATGCGGAGGCTGTGCGCAAGAGAGCCGATGCCGAGATGTATCGTCAGGAAACCGTGGCCAAAGGCGAGGCTCAGGCTATCCTGAACGTCTTCAATGCCATCCATGCCGGTAAGCCGGATGACAAACTGATCACGCTGAAGTATCTTGAGATGCTGCCGAAACTGGCCGAGGGTGAAGCTAACAAAATCTTCATGCCGATTGAAGCTTCCGGGATCATTTCATCGCTGGCTGCCATGGTGGAAGGTATCAAGACCGACGGCGGCGCTGCGAAAATCCAACCGAGCCCGACACCGGCCGGTGACGGTACTCCAGTGTAGCTTCAAACTTATATGACTTTGAGCGAGCCGAGTGACTGATTTCACTCGGCTCTTTTTTGTGGTGGATCGCTGTTGTGCGGCAGAAGAAGTCTCGCCATTGCCAGGGGTAAGAGCGGCATGAAGTACTTTTCCCAGGTGAGGTATGAGAACGGCATTAGCAGCAGGAATGACAGGATGCACAAATCCAGGAACAGTGCATAGTCCAACTTGTGATCTTTCAATCTGAGATAGGTATCTCGTACCACCGAAAGCAGTACCGGTAAGCCGAACAGGAATCCGATGTAGAAAACGGCGGAGACCGGCCAGGTATCACCACGCAGCCCGACGAGAGAACGGTGCAGAAGTCCGACGGTGTGGGTGCCTGCCTCGACAGCCGAGGCGGAAACGGTAATGGGAAATACAAAGTAACACACCGATACTACCGCGGCCACGAGCCATAACCTGTAGTCAGAGTAAAATCGACGCCAACGTATCAGCACAACCGGCAGGAGATACCAAAACAGTTGGCTGACATACAGAACAGAAGCCGACGGATGATAGCGAAAGGTCTCGGCCATGTAGAACTGTTTGCGGAGGTTGTCGGGATGAACATCACCCCACAGCCAGAAAAGCAGTATCAATGGCAGACTGGAGAGAACTGTCGCTATCAACATGGACGGCGGGGCACCGCTCCTGCGGTGGTACCACTGCACGATGAAGAAAACCATGGCGGCAAGAAACACGAAGGCCAGATACTGACGGCAGAGCATAGCGGCGGCCAGCATGACAGCGAACCAGACCGGACGAGAGTTATGCAACGCCAGGCACGCGGCCACCATGAACAGGATAGCCGACATGTCGGTGAAGACGAACAGCGAAAAACCGATCATGTAAGGATGCACGATGACAAAGACAGTGCCGAGGATTGCCGACCGTCGTGAGTCGAGCAACTTTGTCAGTAGGAGAAACAACAGCAGGTAGGTTACTACTGCCAGTATCAGCGATAGCAAACGCAGCCGTTCGATCTCAAACCCGACCAGCCGTCCCCACAAGCCATACATGATGAACGGCAACGGTGTCGACATCTCGTCGTATTTGGCAAAGGTTGTCAGACTGATTTCATCGCCGAACAAACGCACGGTCTCGACAAAGTGCCACTCATCACCCCAGGTCGGACGATCCAGCCCGGCGCTGACGGCCAGAATCGTCTGGAACAGAATGACACCGACGGTGAAGAGCATCAGCAGTCGATTGTTACGAAGCACCGGTTACCCTCCGCCTGTCACCATGTCGGCTTTCGTGGGAAAGGTGGTGTTATCCAGATTGCTTATGTAATCGTTGCAGGGCATCCGTAATCAACCTGGTAGTCAAACTGCACCGATCTGTACACTGCTCAAGGCTCCATGCTACTCATGGCGACCCACCGTGGACAGGCGTCTGCCGTCCGGAATTTGCGCTGGTCGCCTGACTTCTGGTATCGTTTGAACCTATGACCACGCAATGTCGCGTTCAAGTTTTAACATCCGACGCCTACTGTGAACCTTACGAACTGATCACGTACGTAAATACCGGTTGCCTGATGCTCTGCACAACTCTATCTTGCCGC
>CBDUZQ010000309.1:0-3460 GCA_965371755.1 uncultured bacterium | reverse complement strand
TTGACGAAGCTGGCCGAAGACAGCGCTATTCTGCGCCGGTCGGTGATCGAACAACTGGGGATACAGATTCTTGATGTCGCGGCGTTGATCTCAGGCGTAATCGGTTCCGGCGGCAAGATACTGATTGCCGGAAACGGCGGCTCGGCCTCCGACGCCTCCCATTTCGCCGCCGAGATGATCGTCCGACTGACCTCGGAGCGCAACCGCCAATCGCTGCCGGCTATTGCGCTGGGGATGGATCCATCGGTCACCACGGCAGCAGCCAATGATTTCGGATACGAAAATGTTTTTGCACGGCAGGTGGAAGGACTCGGCCAAAAGGGGGACCTGTTTTTTGCAATCTCTACTTCCGGCAACTCGGCCAACCTGGTGAAAGCCGTCGCCACCGCTCGCGAACGCGGCCTGCTGACAACGGCGCTGTTAGGCGGACGCGGCGGCAAGTTAGCCAAACAGGTCGAACGACCCCTAATCGTACCGCACACTTCCACCCAGCGTATCCAGGAAGAACATATTTTCATCATCCACATCCTGGTGGAACTGATCGAGAGCGACTTGTTCGGATGAACACACTCTCGCCGTCAAAACTAACCGACGCCCTCTTTTTCTTCTACGCTCTGTTCATCTTTGGCAGCACTTTCTCAATTGCGCTGGCGCAAACCTCGCTGGGCCTGGCGCTGATAACATTCGTCGCGATTATTGTCGTCCAGCGCTACAACCCGTTCGTGCCCACCCTGAAACGGTTCTACATTTTCATAGCGCTTTACATAGTCTGGATGACCGTCTGCGCCCTGATGGGCGAGACTGCCTCGCGGTCGCTGTTCATCATGAAAGAGGACTGGCTATTTCTGATCGTGCCCATCGGCATCTTTCTGTTTCAAAACGAGACCTACCGCAACCGTCTGATAACGATCTTTGCCGCCGGCGTGCTGTTGATTTCGGTGTACGGGATCATGCAGCATCTGCTGGGGCTCAACTGGTTCAAGGATTCTGCTCTTACCGCCGCTGAAGGCTTCGGCTACAAAGTGCGTGGAAATTTCTCACATCGATTGACCTTCGGCAACTACTACGCCACCGCCGCGCTTTTTTTCTTTGGCTACGCCTTAGCGCGTGGTAACGACATTGCCCGGTCGCACCGACGGTTGTTTTTGCTGGTATCGCTGCTGGCTATGATCGTCACGCTCTTGTCGTTCAGTCGAGGGTCTATTCTGGCTGTGGTGGTGGGACTGCTGGTGGCAGGAGTCATTCTGGGGCGCAACCACCTGATCGGCACTATCGGTCTTCTGGCGGCGGCGGCACTGGTAATCGCGTTGTTGATGCCGGGATTGGCGGAACGGTTCACCCATGCCGCCGAGCGAGAGTTGGATCTCGAATACGAGGGCGGACGCCCCTTCATCTGGGAAAAGTCACTGGATATCGCCCACGAGCATCCTATCTTCGGTGTCGGAGCGGGCAATTTCGAGACCGAATACGCCGCTCGACTGCGGCCCGACGTACCCTATTTTCGCAAACATGTACACGCCCACAACGACCTGATCAATATGGTCGCAACCTATGGCCTGCCCGGGTTTGTCCTGTTCGCAGGGCTGTGGCTGACCGTCTTCGGATACTTCATCGGCGGCCGTAAGCGCGGACGATTCACCGGTGGCGACCGTTTTTTCCTGGCTGCGCTTTTGGGTTCGACCGCCTTTTTCACCACCTCAATGGTCGAAGCCACCTTCGCCGACGAGGAAGTACGTCAGATGTTGATGTTCGTATGGGCCGTGGGGCTCTGGTCGTGGTATAAGAAACAGCCTGACCTGAAGCGCCGTAACACTAAAAGGTCTTGACAAGCAACCTGTTATCTCTTTCTTGGAGACTGTGATGGCCAAAAAAGTTACAAGATCCTCCGCCAGGGCCGCAGCCAAGGTTGCCGCCGATCGCCAGGACGAAATCCGCTGGCCCTTCGGCAAGAAGAACTACCTTGTCTTTGGCCTCGCCCTGTTGGTAATCGTGGTCGGTTACGTCACCCTCGGTTACGGGTCGATGACGTTGGCGCCGGTGCTGCTGGTGCTAGGCTACTGCGTCCTGATCCCCGTGGCTATCGTCATTAGAGACCGCACGGACGAATCACGGACAGCAACCGATGGCGCAACCTCCTCTGATCTCCACGATTGACTTCTGACAGTCTGAAGTTCTTAGAGGCAGGTCTCAACAAGGACCGGTGGCCCGCGGGCTTGCCTGTGCTTACTGTTTCAGCTTGGCGGTCAGGCGTTGCAACCGGTGATTCAGCCGGGGACGGTGGCTGGCGCCATACGGACAGATACGCACCGCAACCTGGGCATAATGGAAAGCCCGGTGGTAATCCCTGGCCTTGTGCTCGTTGTACATAGCCAGTTCCAGATTGGCCCAGTAGGCCTCCCGCCCATCCAGTTCGCAGATACTCTGCCAGAGGCGAACCGCCTGATCCAAATCGCCGGCCCGTTTGAACGCCCGGGCGTGGAACAGGGCAACATCCGGTTGGCTGCGACCGCCGGATAGCTCATTGATACGGCCGTAAAGATCGACCACTTTGTCGTTGTCCCGTCTTTTGGCGTAGACCCGGGCCAGCGAGTGCAGATCATCGGCCTCATCCAGGCTGGCGCCGTCACTTTCAAAGGCGCAGGCGATATGGTTGGCCAAAAACCAGAGGCTGACGATATCAAGGCGATTGTGTTCGAGCACACCGACCATGTCATCCAAACGGCGTTCGGACAGCCAGTCGAAATAGATCGAGGGTATCAGGTATCCGGGCACATCGTGATCGCGATGGAAGTCGAACAACTCCCGCTCAACATTGATCAGAGTACAGTCGGCCAGGCGACGGCGGAAGAGTCGTCGAGCGGAGTGCAGCAGATCGATATGGTCGGCGGTGGGAATGTCGCGCGCCACGCGGTTGACAATCATCCGCCCACGCAACAAAGGGAGGTCGAAAGCCGCGCCGTTGTAGGTGACGACCGTTTTGTCCTTACCCAACTCGGCCAGGACGGCCTCGAGCATGGCGGTTTCATCAGAGTAGTCGGGGGTGAGATATTGACGCACCTCGAATTCGTTGTCGACCAACGAGCCGCATCCGACCAGAAAAGCCACCGCTCCCGCGCCGCCAAGGCCGGTAGTCTCGGTGTCAAGGAACAGCAGTGAGGACGGATCCACGCGACCGGGCTGCGCCTGTACCGTGAAAGCCGAACGAGTCAGAGGAGTCAGCGACCGATCGGTCGCCAGTTCCAAGGCACCGTGCCGATACTGTCGTGAATAGCGGGTCCGAACCAGACAATAGACGCCAGCGTAGTTGGCTACCAACTCACCCCCCAGACGCTCGGCCATCAACTGGTAATGATCGGGCGCGAGGATTGTTTCGCTTCGCTTACGGGCAGGTAGGATATGGCTGTCGAAGCGGCGAAGTTTGTTCTTCAGGTTGTCACTGTTCATTGATAACAGCGTTCAG
>CBDUZQ010000308.1:0-3464 GCA_965371755.1 uncultured bacterium | reverse complement strand
TATTCCTGGGTTTCAAGTTGCAGTCTTTTCTCCTGATCGTGACTGCGCAACGGTTCGATCAACAGGTCAACGTCGCCGGAGAGCACTTGCTCAAGTTTGTACGCGGTGAAGTTGATCCGGTGATCGGTCACGCGCGACTGCGGAAAGTTGTAGGTGCGAATCTTGGCCGAGCGATCACCGGAGGAGACCATGGAGCGACGTTCGGCTGATATTTTGGCCTGCTGTTCGGACAGTATTTGATCGTACAGTCGTGCGCGCAGAACTTTCATGGCCTTATTGCGGTTTTTCAACTGGGATTTCTCGTCCTGGCAGGTAACCACCAGACCGGTTGGAAGGTGCGTAATGCGAACGGCTGAGTCGGTGGTGTTGACCGACTGGCCGCCGGGTCCGCTGGAACGATATACGTCGACCTTTATCTCGTTTTCCTTGATGACGATATCGACTTCCTCCGCCTCGGGGAAAACCGCCACGGTAACAGCCGAGGTGTGTATACGGCCCTGAGTTTCCGTCGACGGTACCCGCTGCACGCGATGTACACCCGACTCGTATTTCATGTGACCGTAGACCTCGTCACCGCCCAGGGAGAAAATGATCTCCTTGAATCCGCCCACTTCCGAGACATGAGAGTTCATTACCTCGAGCTTCCAACCCTGCTTGTCGGCGAAACGCTGGTACATGCGGTACAGATCGGCGGCAAACAGCCCGGCTTCATCACCGCCGGTTCCGGCTCTGATTTCGATCACAGCCGACTTGTCGTCGCTTGGGTCGCGCGGTAACAGTTTCAGCCGGAATTCCTGTTCCAGTTCACGAACTTCCGGTTGCCCGGCCTCCAACTCTTCCTTGGCCATGGCGACTAACTCTTCATCGTCACTGCCGGCCACAATCTCACGAGCTTCGTCAACAGCAAGGCGCAACTCTCGATAGCGGCGGGCTACTTCGAGAATCGATACTAATTGACGCCGTTCCCGATTAAGGCTGATGAGCTTTTTCTGATCGGACAGATTCTCCGGTTGGATCATCTGCTCGTCGATAGCTTTCAGTTTTGCTTCCAGTTTGTCAACGATCTCAAGCATATACTTTTATACCTAGCTTAGTCTGATAAGGGTAAGGGATACCACCGAAAACGGCAAGAAGATAAAGTGGGCAGCTAAGGTACAGCTACCCGCTCCGAACTAAGTTTCGACTCGGTGATGCCGAGCGAAGCCTCCAGCGCTACAATGGCCACCTCGAGTTGATCCAATGATGGTTCCTGAGTAGTGATCTTCTGCAACCACAAACCCGGCTTTATGATGATTCTGGTAATGGCGTGATCACGTGTCTTGCCGGAAAACTTCAGAAGCTCATAGGAACTGCCGGCCACTAACGGCAATAGAGAGAAATGAAGCCCAAATCGCGTCAGCAGGGTCGGTGGATGACCGGTCTTGAGAGCGTAGATCGTATCGGAGACGGCATAGATAAAAATCGCCAGCAACGCCACGATAAGAATAAACGATGTCCCGCAGCGAGGGTGGAAACGAGTGTGGCGCGCGGCGTTTTCCGGCAACAGGTCGTCCCCCATCTCGTAAGTGAAAATCGACTTGTGTTCGGCGCCATGATACTGAAAAATGCGACGGAACTCGCCGAAAAACGAAATCCCCCAAATATACAGAACGAACATAGTGAGCCGTATCCCTCCGGCCAGCAGGTTGAACCCCACCGCGTTCTTGTCGATGTGAAACAGGTTCGAGATAGCCAACGGGACGAAGAAGAAAATGAAGATACCAAGGCCAAGAGCAAAAGCGACCGTCAGGCCGAGCATCAGGCTGTTGGACTTTCGTTCTTTGGGATTGACGGTATCACCTTTTTCCTCGGCGTCCAGTTTTTCCTGTTCCTTGATGGCGATATCCGCTGAGAAATTGAGCGTCTTGATACCCAGCACTAACATTTCCACGAACGTGACGGCACCTCGGAGGATCGGAAGATTCAGCAGCTTATGTCTTTTTGACAATGAGACGTAGGCCTCGGTCTTGACCAGGATCCGACCGTCCGGTACCCGCACGGCTGTAGCCACGCGCTCAGGCGAGCGCATCATGACACCCTCGATAACTGCTTGTCCACCGACATTAAGATCCGGCATCGGAATTCTCCAACTTGCTACGCAGCCTTAGGCCCTTACTCACAAAGAACAGAACAGGCGGTGCTTCAAGTAGAATACGCACCGCCCGGTCAAATCTGTCGCCCAAATCGCTGCTATTGCGGATTTTGCAGTTTGGCGTACTTGCGGCGGAACCGCTCCACGCGCCCGGCCGTATCCACCAGTTTCTGCTTACCGGTGAAGAAGGGATGGCAGTTGGAGCAGATTTCCACACTAATAGACTTCCTGGTCGAACGACTGGGGAAACTGTTACCGCAGGCGCAGGTAACCGTCACCTCATGGTACTCAGGATGAATCTTCGGTTTCAATTCAGCTTACCTCGACTTTCAAATCTAAAGCTACACATAGGTTTCCAATCGATAGGAAACTGCGGCCCAATATATCAGATATTTCAGTTTTGGCAAGGTGATTATTTGGGCGGGTGAGTGCTGCCTGATTCACATCCAGCCGAATCTGAAAATTCGGCTGTCACAAAGTTACAGTCTATTTGGTTTCCAACACCACCGACCAGTAGCAAACGCCGTAGGTGAGGCGTTTGATCCGAAAACGCTCGGCAAAGAGCGTGCGGAGTTGGGGCTCATCGAAATAATTCTTCAGAATCAGATATTCCTGGCCGGAGTCAAGCCGTCTCTTGATCAGGTTGTTGCCGTACTCGTCGGTGCCGACTGAATTGTGTGTCAGTCCCTCGGCGGGCGGGTTGTTGTCGATCATCCAGATCACGCCGTGCGGCGCCGATAACTCTTCAATAGTGTCAAAAAGTCGATCATAGTCCTGCAATGGGTGGTGCGAAAACCAAAAGCCAAGCGCAACCACATCGAAGCCATGGCCGGCCAAAGGTACTTGGTTCAAGTCCGCCTGGATGAAATCGACCGGACAGCCATAACTCTTGCGCCGCGCCTCCCGGATCATCTCGGGTGAGATGTCGGCGGCCACAATGCCGGCAGCCGTTTGAGACATTCTCTGAAGCCAATAGCCGGTGCCACACGCGAGGTCGAGCACCGTCTTGCCCGCGGTAAGCTGCTGTAGGCGGTCCGCCTCAGCTGCCAGTTCAGCCCGACGCTCGGGTGCGTCACGATAGTAGATCTGCTCATATTCAGGTGCGCGGTTGCGATAGTATTTCAGAAGTTCGGAATCATTTCGGGGCATGGGGTACTCTGCTCGTTCAAACGCCTGGTGAAGGGTTGGTGTCGCTCTCTTCGCGCGAGTCCAGAATCTTCGGTGCCAGTTGTTTTCCCAGTTCGTCGGCTTGCTGCAAAACAGTGGGATCGTCGGACGCCGTTCCGTCCTTGGTGAAGTCACTGGAGCGATAGATGAGCATCCCCTCGTTGAC
>CBDUZQ010000307.1:0-3471 GCA_965371755.1 uncultured bacterium | reverse complement strand
ATCGCGCCCATAGTCGGCGCACTTCCCTCGTATGGGTAGCCCAAATCAGTACCGGCGTCGATACACTCCGATCCCAACTGTAAATTGAAATCACCACCCGCAGAATCGGTAAACAATGGTACTACCGAGATACTACCCTCGCCCGCGACAGCCCCTCCGAGGTAATCGAGCTGAAAGTTGCCCCAGACATCATTGTACGTGAGTTGATGTGGTTCACCCCCGCCTTCGATTCCGTTGAGGCCATTCTGAGCTATGATACAATTGGTCACCTCGGTGGCGCCGTCATCAGCCCAGAGCACAAAGCCGGACGAACCACAGCCATAGACGGTGTTGTGGTGATACCGGCTGGCTCTTGCATCATTGTAGTCGAAAACGCCGGACCGTTCCGCTTTGTTGATGATGTTATACAGGAACAGATTGCCGGTGCCGTGGTTCCTGATACCGTAAGCCCCGACAGAATCCAGACGACAGTTTTGAATCGTACAGGAATCGCCATAAACATGAAGGCCAACCCTATTACCACCCGGATCGCTGGTGTTCGATAGATACAATCCGTCGATCGTAACATGGTCACCGGTCGGAGTCAGGAGGGTGAT
This sequence comes from uncultured bacterium, assembly GCA_965371755.1. Taxonomy (GTDB): domain Bacteria; phylum Zixibacteria; class MSB-5A5; order GN15; family FEB-12; genus JAJRTA01. The sequence goes on along the minus strand of CBDUZQ010000307.1, from coordinate 2,875 downwards.
AGCCTGACCGTTTCCGTTGATCACTGATGTGCCGCTGCCTGAATAGGCGCGGTAGACGATGTTACTGGTGGCTGTGCCGTTACTTACCAGAACTATACTGTCAGTTGGAAGATAGGTCCCGGCCATTATGTTGATTGTATCGCCCGGCTGCAACAGTCCCTTGTTGTCACCATTGTCAATCGAGGCCCAGGCGGTGGTGGAATCAAGGCCATCGTTATTATCATTTCCGGTGGGCGACACCCAATAGGTCGTGGGAGCGGCATTGGCATATTCAATGGCACCTATCTCAGGAGCACTGCCATAATAAGAGTAGCCCCTGTCTAAGCCGGCGTTGATGCAAGGTGAGCCTGGTTGGAGACCGAAATCGCCAGCGCTGCTATCTACGAAAAGTGGGTCGGCTGAGATGCCTCCGGCTGAGTCAAAACAGCCCGCATAGTCGAACTGGCTGTTACTCCAGACGTCGTTGAAGGCGCAGACGTGTCCAGCTTTGCCCTCAATACCGTTCAATCCGTTGAGAACAACGATGTTGTTGAAGAGCCGTGAGTTGCCATTATCCAATAATTGAACTCCCGACCAACCGCAGCCATAAATAGTATTACCGTAATATAAATTCCCGGCCCCTTGAATTTCGTTCCTGAGACCCGGAAAGCCGCAGTGAGTTATCACGTTTCTGAGGATGAGATTGTCGTCACCTCTTACGTTGATTCCATGAAGATCGATGTTGTGTATGTAACATTCCTCAATGCGGCAGTTGTTAGCCTCCACGTATATGGCATCCTGAGCGGTTTTCGTAAGTTCCAGCCCCTGAACGGCTGCATAATCCCCCTGAATGTCAATAATGATGAAGTCCTGATCGACGGCATCCAGGATGGCTGGTGTATCGCCTAGCCTGCGATATACAATAGTATCGGCCGCGGTGCCGTCGGTGGTTAGGACAGCACTGCCAGTCACAAGATATGTTCCGGGGAGAACATTGACAGTGTCACCAGCTGTCAGCAATCCTTTGGTATCACCGTTATCGATTGAGGCCCAGGCTGACGTGGAATCCAGGCCGTCGTTGTTATCGTTGCCGGTTGGCGATACGTAATAGGTAGCTGCAAATGCTCCCCCCCCCAACAGGAACATACAGGACACTAAGGCACGTACAATCCACATTTCCGATCCATTGTTCTGTATTCTCCTTCTTCCTGAACTTATCGACCACTAGCCGCAGAATTGTAGTGATTGACGGGCCCCATCAAGGAGTCAATCGGTCGTACTTCGGTATGGACCTTAGCAGGGAGTAAATGCTAGCTAGTTAGCCCTTCTTGGTATAATCCTGGTGAGTGCTGAGTTCTGCGCCATGTATGAAACTGAGGCGACTCTCCGGCTGGATTCATGTATGTCCCTATATCCTCTTATTGAATCCAGATATCACGGCGTGAGCAGGCTGGCTTTTCTAACCGTTTTCTAACCGCGAACTACACAGAACTACGTCCAACTACCACGAACTACACACAACTACAACTAACTCAACGTTCTAGGTGGCAGTGGCTTGCGCGTAATTCATGGAGTGTCATAGAGTTAGCCGAAATAGGCCGCGGAGAATCCTACCTCCTCCGCCATGGTTCATTACGGGGTGAGTATGAAGACGCACCTACCACGTTTACAACGGGCGCCGTCGTCAGGTCCGAAAAAGGACCTGGTCTGCGCTGCTACCTTTTCACCAACTCCTGCATCCGTTCACGGTCAAGTACGTGAATGCTTGAGCCGTCAACGGAAATAATCTTCTCGCGCGACAGTCTGGCCAGCGAACGTGACAGCGTCTCCGGTATGGTGCCGATTTCGGAAGCCAGCACCGATTTTTTCTCCGGCAAAGTCAACGTTACTTCATCGCCGGCACCATCGGGTATCATGTCGAGCAAGTACCTGGCCAGACGGGTAGTGACGTTGGTGAGAGACAAACCTTCGACTAACTGGGTCAGTTTCTTGAGCAATTCGGACAGCCGTGCAATCATGTTCAGGGCCAGGTTGGGGTGACGCTGCAGGATACCGAGGAAACGTTCCCGGTTCACAACCAGCACCTCCGAGGGTTCCAGCGCCTGAGCCGAGGCGGGATAGAAACCGCCGGCAAACATCGCAGCTTCGGCAAAACTGTCGCCCGTATCGGCCAGTATCAGTATCTGTTCCTTGCCGTCCGGCGACATCTTGAACACCTTCACCCGGCCGGAACCGACGATGAAAAACGAATGCACCGGGTCTCCCTCGAAAAAGAGCACCTCGCCGGTCTCACAGTTTTTCAACGTCGAAGCAGAGGCTATTTCATCCAGCGAACGCTCTTCCAACTCGCTGAACAATTGGGACATCTTTAGTATTTCGTGCATAGCTCTTCCTTCCGGCTGGAACCACCGGGTCATCGAGAATTCCTCACGTCGGAGTTCTTAATAAGGACAATACTGGGTGTCGGAAAGTTTTTTTTGCTTAGAGGAGGCTGTTGAGCAGCTCTTCGATGTCGGACATCATAAACGGCTTGGCCAGAAAACCGTCCGGCTTGACGGATTCGGCGTCATCCTGGACATCGCTAACCGCGTAACCGGAAATGAGCACCACCGGAATATCCGGGAACCGGCCCTTGACCTCACGCAGCAGTTCCAGGCCGGTCATGTTGGGCATCCGCATGTCGGTGATAACCAGTGAGAATTCGGTTTCGGACAGTTTGTCGAGGGCATCACTGCCGTCGGAAGCTCTTACCGATTGGTAATCGAAAACCTCGAGCATTTCCGAGAGCAGCGAGGACATATTGGGGTTGTCGTCAACTATCAGAATCGATTTGGCCATAAGCGTCTACCGGCTTCCTTTTCAGTATTGTCGGCAAATAGCGGGGGAGAACTTAAGG
>CBDUZQ010000306.1:0-3472 GCA_965371755.1 uncultured bacterium | reverse complement strand
CTGCGAGAATTGGAGAGATGACATACCGATGCTTCTGTCGTTCGGTGTCCGTGCAGCTTCGGATCATGCTGCGTGCGCTACCCCATCATAGTGTGGCCTGACGCATCGGCAAGTGCCCGAATCCAATTACTGTTGTTCAGCAGTATTATAGCCTCATATGTCACTAATAGCAACGACTATTTAGTTTATTGAGGACCTGTAACATCCTGGTTCCATCAGCCTGGCTGGGCACGGGACACACCTCTACCTGGCACCCCACCTGCTAAAAAAATAGCAGTTTCTGCTTGACAAACGCATCGCTATATGCTAAATTTTTAGCAGAAAGAGTCGAACAGAAGTGACAGGTGGTTCGTCTCAGTATAAGAAGGCTATATGACACAAAGGCGAATATGAGCAGAAAACAACTCAACCAACTCAGCCGTCGCGAACGGCAGATTGTCGACATCCTGTACCGTCAGGGTGAGGCCGCTGTCGCCGAGGTGCTCAAGGCGATACCGGACCCACCCAGCTATTCGACCGTGCGGGCGCTCCTGGCCGTGCTTGAGGAAAAAGGATACGTCCGGCACCGCCAAAAGGGTCGGCTCTATCTTTACAGCCCTACCCTCAGCCGAACGCAGGCCAGCCGTACGGCGCTCAAACATGTGGTGAACACCTTCTTCGATGATTCGGTCGAGGACGTAGTTGCCGCCCTGATGAGCATGAAGAGCACTCAAATATCCGCCGAGGAATACGAACGGCTGTCCCAACTGATTAAGGCCGGGCGCAAGAAGGGGAAAAAGGGATGACTACACTGTTTGAACAAGTATGGGTCTACGCATCCTCCGGCGACTGGCTGTTCGGATTGTTGGGTTACGTTGTCAAGTCGTCATTTGTCCTGCTGGCCGCACTCCTGGTCCAACCGTTGTTGAAGACGCGACCGCCGGCGGTCCGCCATCTGGTGATGCGATCGGCGTTTCTGGGCGTACTGGCTCTCACCCTGTTGTGGCCGCTTCTGCCTTCGTGGCAAATGAACTGGCCGGGATTTATGACCTCGGGTTGGAATGCGACAATCGGAGTGTTTCAACCCCAGGTAGTCTCACCTGTTGATTCCACGGTCGCAGCCACTGGCACTCACTGGCCGGTCTGGGTACTGATGGTTTGGCTGGCAGGTTGCCTGCTGGTGGGTTTTAGGTATCTGCTCGGTCTGTTTTCCGCCCGCAAACTGGCCCGAACTGGATTCCAGGTTGACGACGAAGATATCCTACTGTCCGCTGATCGAATCGCGAACCATCTGGGCATCCGGCGACACGTGCGGATACTCATGAACGAGCGACTGTCCGTCCCCATTGTATTCGGTCTGTTTCGCGCCACCATCCTGTTGCCCGCTGACGTTTCTGAATGGGCACGTGAGCGGCGAGACCTGGTTCTGCGGCACGAGTTGGCCCATGTCAAACGTCGCGACAACTTGTGGATCCATCTGGCCGGCCTGATTTCGATCTTCCATTGGTTCAACCCACTGGTCTGGGCGGCCAGGGGGAAGATGGTAGCCGAGAGCGAGTATGCCTGCGACGACAGTGTCCTTGAGATCGGCGTGTCGTCTTCTGATTATGCACAACATCTTTTGGACAGTGCCCGTGAGGCGGGTCGGTTGGATCGCTCGGTGCAGGCCGGAGTTGCATTAGCCTATAACACTCAACTGGAGGGAAGAATCATGTCGATTCTCGCCAATCGTAAACGAGCATCTCTCACCACCTTCGGACTGACCGCCGCCGTCACTGCTGTTATGCTCGCGTTTGCTCTGCCGCTGGTCGGCCTTAGCTGGCAGGCGCAGGCAGAAGAGACTCCTGCGCCAAAAAAACCTGCCCTTAAGCAGGAGGCCGAAGCACTGCCGAGTCCGGATGATTTTGTCGTAGTGGATTCGTACCCTGAGATGACGCATCAGGAACCGCCGGTCTACCCCGAAAAGGCCAAGAAAGCCGGTATTGAGGGCAAAGTTTGGGTGAAGGTTCTGGTAGACAAGTCGGGCACTGTGCGCGATGTGCGTCTGGGCAAAACATCGGGCCACAAGATGCTTGATGAATCGGCGCTGAAGGCGGCCTTCAAGAGCAAGTTCACACCGGCCACTGTCGACGGCAAACCGGTTGCAGTGTGGGTGACCTACGCCGTCGATTTTCAGTTGGATGAGAAAGCGGATAAGAAAGACTCTAAGAAGGACACCGGGAAGTAACCTTACACTGGTACCCCGCCTAAAGCGTAGCGACAGGTGGGATCTTTCCGACAAGCTGCATGTGTTGCAACGTGTTTCCCACGTTGGTCTGCCCTTCGACTGCGCTCAGGGTGACGAATGTCGAAACCTCGCTTCGCGACACGGTCAAGCCGTGACTTACGCCTTTCGGTCCAGGGGTTTCGAGCCACCTGACAATCAGCAGATGTCGCCCACGGAATCTCTGATGGCAGGTTTGAAGACAAACCTGCCTTGTCAGAAGCGCTCTGGCCTCCTGACCCACAAGAAGATGGATGCCGGATCAAGTCCGGCATGACGGATTCGGAGCAACCAAAAATCCCTCTTTACAACCCCTTGTCTTTGTGTTATTATTTCTGGCTCTGAGGCTCCGGCAGGCAGGCCCGATGAGTCGGCTATTGTTTTGAGAGCCAAAGTGATAGAGAGTGCAACGAAACCATTTATACACTGTGGGTTTAGTTAATGGCCAAGTTCGACAACCCGGATGATATCAAAGTCATAGTCGCTACCGATTGCGGCTCCACCACCACCAAAGCAATCCTCATCGAGTTCCACGACGGCGAGTACCGTTTGATGGTTCGCGGCGAAGCGCCCACCACGGTCGAAGCGCCCTTCGAGGACGTCACTATGGGCGCGCTCAACGCCGTGGCCGAAGTGGAAGAACTGTCGGGTCGCGAAATCCTGGATGAGAACGGCAAGTTCATCAGCCCCTCCAACGGGAATGTGGGCACCGACATCTTCGTTTCCACTTCCTCGGCAGGCGGCGGTTTGCAGATGATGGTCGCGGGAGTGGTGCGCTCCATGACGGCTGAGTCGGCTGAACGCGCGGCGTTAGGCGCCGGTGCTATCGTCATGGATGTGATCGCCTCCAACGACAAGCGTCTCCCCCACCAGCAGATCGAGCGTATCCGCGCCCTGCGCCCCGATATGATCCTGTTGTCCGGCGGTATCGACGGGGGCACCACTACCCACGTGGTCGAGATTGCCGAGTTGATCGCGGCCGCCGACCCAAGGCCACGTCTCGGCTCAAGCTACAAATTGCCGATCATATACGCGGGCAACAAGGAAGCCACAGAGATGGTAGTCGAGGCGCTCGCCGATAAAGTTGACCTCAAGAAGGTCGATAACCTGCGTCCGGTGCTGGAACGTGAGAACCTCGCCCCGGCGCGTGAGGAGATCCATGAGCAGTTCATGGAACACGTGATGGCCCAGGCGCCCGGCTACAAGAAGCTGATGTCGTGGGCCGATGCG
>CBDUZQ010000305.1:0-3483 GCA_965371755.1 uncultured bacterium | reverse complement strand
CGTGAGGGCGGCCGCACGGTGGGCGCCGGCGTCATCGCTGAGATCATAGAGTAGTAGATAACATTAGAGTGTAAACCACGCGGAGTTGTTGAATATGCCCAGAGATCGAATCGTGTTAGCTTGCGGTGAATGCAAACGTCGCAACTATGACCTGACCAAGAACAAACGCACACACCCGGAGCGCGTGGAGTACCGCAAGCACTGTCGCTTTTGCAACAAGCATACGATGCACAAGGAGACACGTTAGGTTGGATTTGTCCAGGCCAGTAGCTCCAACTGGTAGAGCGCCGGTCTCCAAAACCGGATGCTGGGGGTTCGAGTCCCTCCTGGCCTGCAAACTATATATAATGTGAGTGGATTGAATTGGAAAAGATCAAGAAGTTTCTCAAGGAAGTTGTCGCCGAGTTGCGCAAGGTGACCTGGCCGACCAAGGACGAGTTAATTGGGTCCACAATCGTCACGATTATCGTGTCTTTGATAGTGGCGATATTCATCGGCATTGTTGACCGCATTTTGACACTTGGGGTCAGGGCTATTTTTGGTGGCTTTGGAGGCTGAGAAGCTGATGGCAATGCACTGGTATGCCGTTCATACCTACTCCGGGCATGAACAAAAGGCTAAGAAATACCTCGAGTCGGCAATGGTTAACGCCGGCGTGGAGGACAAGTTCGGTGAAGTGTTGGTCCCGACTGAAGAAGTAACCGAGATGAAGCAGGGTCGTCGGTCGACCTCGACCAAGAAGTTCCTGCCCAGTTACATTCTGGTTCAGTGCGAACTGGACAAGGTGACTCAGGAGTTGGTCGTTTCGACGCCGGGTATCACGAACTTCGTAGGTGGCGGCGGCAAGCCGCGACCGCTCAAAGATGCCGAGGTCGAGCGGATCGTCGGTCAGGTCAATCGCAGCCGCACCGAGGAGCCGACTGAATTTCCATTCCAGGCCGGTGAGAGCGTCAAGGTGAATGATGGACCGTTTGCCGATTTCACCGGTACGGTCGGTGAGGTCAACATGGAGCGTCGCAAAGTGAAGGTGATGGTGTCAATATTCGGTCGTCCGACGCCGGTCGAGTTGGATTTCCTGCAAGTAGAGCGGGTAAAGAGATAGAAACTTACTGATTACTGGAGATAAGGCAACGTGGCAAAAAAGATTGACGGCTTCATCAAACTGCAGATTCCGGCCGGAGGCGCCAACCCCGCCCCACCCATCGGTCCCGCCCTGGGTCAGCGCGGCGTCAATATTATGGAGTTCTGTAAGGCCTTCAACGAGCGAACTAAAACCGGCGGTGGTATCCTCACGCCGGTGATTATTACCGTTTATAAGGACAAATCGTTCACATTTGAGACCAAGACACCGCCCGCTTCGACTCTGCTGAAAAAAGCGGCCAAACTGGCCAAAGGGTCCGGTGTGCCCAACAAAGAAAAAGTTGGTCGGGTGACCAGGGCGCAGGTCCGTGAGATCGCTGAAACGAAGATGGAAGACCTGAACGCCTCCTCGGTGGAAACGGCTATGCTGATGGTTGAGGGCACGGCTCGCTCCATGGGTATTGAGGTGGACGGGGTAACGCAAGATTGATCTGAACACACAATTCGTTGGGACCTGAGCGGCTATGGCCGTGATCAGGGAGAATAGGAGATAATGAAACATTCCAAGAAGTACCAGGAAGCCCGCGACAAAGTTGATCGAAACAAACGGTACGTTCTCGCCGAGGCGGTCAAGATTCTCAAAGACTGCCACTTCGTCCAGTTTGACGAATCGGTGGAGGTGGCTGTCCGTTTGGGGGTCAACCCCAAGCATGCCGATCAAATGGTTCGCGGCACGGTGGCTTTGCCCCACGGTACCGGCTCTACCGTTAGGGTTGCGGTGTTCGCTGAGGGTGAAAAAGCTACCGAAGCCCAGGAAGCCGGAGCCGACATTGTCGGTTCGGACGACCTTGCTGAAAAGATTCAGGGTGGCTTCATTGATTTCGACGTTACCGTGGCCACGCCCGACATGATGCGGGTAGTCGGTAAACTCGGTAAGCTGTTGGGACCGCGCGGTCTCATGCCGAACCCAAAGGCCGGCACGGTTACCATGGACGTCGGCAAGGCGGTCCGGGAGGTCAAAGCAGGGCGCATTGAGTTCCGGGTCGACAAACAGGCGAATATCGCCTCGGCGGTCGGTAAGCTCTCATTTGACAACGATAGGATTGAAGAAAATGTCAAGGCGTTTGTCGACGCCATCATCAAGCTCAAACCGACTGCAGCCAAAGGCGCTTATTTCCTTGGCGCCTCTATCTGTAGCTCCATGGGCCCCGGGATCAAGCTGGACCACCAGGATCTGCTGGCGGCAATCAAAAAGTAAGAGAGGTAGATTCAGGATGCCGAAAGCAGAAAAAATAGAAACCGTTGCGCATTACAGGAAACTCCTTGAGGATTCCAGTTCGGTTTTCGTGACCGATTATCAGGGTCTCAACGTCGCCGACCTGACCCTGCTTCGAAAGAAGTTGCGCGAGAACAACGTCAAGTTCCTGGTAGGCAAGAATACCCTCTTCAGGCTTGCCGCCAAAGAGAGCGGGAAATCCGGAATCGTCGAGCATCTGGAAGGACCGACGGCTATCGTATTTACCGACGATGAGCCGGCCACGGCCGCCAAGATTCTGCACGATTCGTTCAAAGAGCATGAGTTGCCCCGCATGAAGGCGTTTTGGCTTGACGACATCGCTCACGATGCCGGTGATATCAAAAAGCTGGCCGATCTGCCGTCAAAAGACCAGTTGTATTCCATGGTGGCGGCGGCGGTGGAAGCTCCCATTGCCGAACTGGTCCGGTCGCTCGATGCGGTGCATCGGGAGTTGATCGGTTGCATCGACGCTCTGGCGGAGAAAAAAAAGGGCGGAGAGTAGTCGGTGATTCTGGTTCGCGGGAAATCTCTGTGGTCTCCCGGGACCTTTTCATGTTGAAAATAAGTTGAACTAATTGTAAATTTCATGAGGTTGAAGAAGTGTCTAACGTAGTGATTGAAGAGATTGTTGACAAGATTGCAGTTCTGAGCGCAATGGATCTGGCCGATTTGTCCAAGGCCATCCAGGATAAGTTTGGCGTAACAGCCGCCGCTCCGGTGGCTATGGCCGCTATGCCGGGCGCCGCTGCAGAGGTCGAAGAGCAAACCGAATTCGACGTGGTTCTTACGGCCATCGGTGACAAGAAAATCCAGGTGATCAAAGCGGTGCGCGAGTTTACCTCGCTTGGTCTGAAGGAAGCCAAAGACCTGGTGGAAAGTGCCCCGGTCAAGGTGAAAGAGGGGATCCCGAAGGACGAAGCCGAAGCGGTCAAAGCCAAGATCGAAGAGGTTGGTGGCATCGCCGACGTCAAGTAAATATAGAGGACATGCTCTGAGTCGGGAACCGATCGGCTCCCGGCTTGGTTTGACTACCGAAAACTCCCATGTTTCGTTTTGTGGTTGGTTGATTGACTGCTAAAACGGCTCCCCCCACGTGGTCGGGGAGA
>CBDUZQ010000304.1:0-3502 GCA_965371755.1 uncultured bacterium | reverse complement strand
AGTTAGTCCGGTTGGCTCGGGCATTGAATCCCGACGTCAAGCTCGAAGCTTCCGGCAATGTAACCCTGAACAATGTCGCGGCGGTAGCGGCCACCGGCGTCGACTACGTTTCAGTCGGGGCGCTTACCCACTCGGCGCCAGCCTGTGATTTCTCCATGAAGTTGCTCTCATGACATGAACGAACCAGTTCCACTCGAAACCCTGGCCGATGAAATCCTGCTCTCGATCCGCCGCAGGTCCGGGCGGACGCACTCGGTATCGGCGCTGTCCCGTCGGTTCAAGGTTAGCGCAGAAAACATCGCTGACGCTCTGGGCATTATTACCGCGTGGGGCTATCGTCTGCATCAGACCAGTCGAGAGGTGACCTTTTTGGAGGCGCCGGATCTCTTGACCGCTACCGAAATCGGTTACAAACTCAAGACCAAAACAATCGGTCAGACAATCCACGCCTACCAATCGGTGAAATCAACCAACGATATCGCGGCGCAACTGGCTGCTTCCGGCGCGCCGGAGGGAACCATCGTCACAGCCGAGATTCAGACCAAAGGTCGCGGTCGCTTGAGCCGGAACTGGCATTCGCCGTCCCATGCAGGCATCTACGTCTCAATCATCTTGCGCCCCACGTTTCTCGCCGAGCGCGCCCCAGGCATGTCGATCATGACCGCACTGGCCCTGGCCGACACGATCGAAATGTACTGCCCAGATCGCACACGCATCAAGTGGCCCAACGACATTCTCATATCCAGTCGCAAAGTTGCCGGAATTCTCACCGAACTGACCGCAGAGGGACAACGAATCGAGTACGTGATCATCGGCGTCGGTGTCAACGTCAATCATCGCGCCGACGATTTCCCACCTGAGTTGAGTTCAATCGCAACCTCGGTGCGCCGCGTCACTCGTCGCAAGCAGTCCCGGGTAGAGCTTCTTAAGCAATTTCTGGTTCGTCTGGAAAAAGAGTATACGCGATATCAAAAGCGGGGCCTGAGCACCAGCCGGACTCGTATGCGCTGGTACTCGACACTGATAGGTAACCATGTCAAACTCGCCCATGGCCGGAGAATCATAGAAGGGGTCGCTCTTGACATCGGCGCCGACGGCGGTCTGATCCTCGAAACGCAGCAGGGCACGATCTCGGTTTCAAGCGGCGAAGTGACAGTGATCAAGCAGTGAGCGTGCTCTCCGCAGAAGAGCCTGCCGCCAGTTCTGTGTGACAGCGGGGAACTACTTCCTTCCGCATCGGTTTCAGCGATATAAATAACAACGACCCTCAGAATTGCATCAGGTGGGTCTGTTAGCGAGGAGACTATTATGACTGAACCTACTGTCAAGATAACGTTGATACCCAACGGCCCGGCCATGCTGGAGACGGAGAAAGCGGAAATCCAGCTGGTCGACGGCACCACTATTGAGAGGGAGAAAAAGTTCTCGCTGTGCCGCTGTGGGCGGTCGGAGAACAAGCCGTTTTGCGATGGCACTCACAAATCGTGCGGATTCAAGGGCTGACCGGGCACGCCAGCGCCTTTCTGCCGCTTCGCGATACTCATTGTTCGGGCGGAGTGCAAATGTCCTGAGGCTGTTTCACAAATTCGTTTCGCCGGGTCCTGATCTCGACGCAGTCGGAATTGTGACCCTGCGATTTCCCATGAACGGTTAAGGAGCACAGACGTAAGAAACCGGAGGTTCTCACAACCTCCTTCGGATGTCGAGGAAATCACCGGAACAGAGACATTGCTATCGTTGGTCCCTGCGGGCAACCGCTGCCACGATGATCGGGATAATGACGAACTGAACAGCGATTCCCGGCAGCCCCATCCATAAGGCGCCACCAACGGCGAAAAACGAGGCAGCGGTGTATGGCAGTTCCATAATCATGCCCAACACCAACAGCCCAAGGCCGAACATGATTCGACCCACGATCATCGCAGCGGCCAGCGCAACGTAGATATTCAAGTGCAGCCGACGATAGGCCAAGCCCGCCACCAGGCCATAGAGGGGCAACTCTAAGGTCATTAGGGGAACCGCGTACGTCGGCGGCATTGCCGTCAGCAGGTGCGATAGCCCCGGCGCCAGCAGCCCGACTATCACCGCTGCCTGCGGTCCGATCAGGAACCCGGCCAGCAGCACCGGGATATGCATCGGCAGGAAGATGCGCCCGCCGAGTCCGGAAGCGTGAAAACCGATCGGCAGTATTATCGAAAGAGCAAGGTAAAGAGCGGTGTGGGCGGCGAATTTGGCGCTGATAGACATCGTCGACGACCGATACCGGTCAGCTACTTTGCAGTTATGGCCGTGGCCAGGTAGAGGCCGGGGTGGTCGGCGATAGAAACGTCGGTGAACTTGCTGTTGTGGAATATCTGGATCAGCCCATCTTCCGGAGGAATCTCGTCGTTTGCGACCACGCCCCCGATCTGGTGATGGATAGCCGAGAGTTCTTTGGATGAGGTGAGATGAATAATATAAAACTTGGCGCCGTCTTTGAGTACTCGATGCACTTCATCGACAGCTTGCTGTTTGTCGGAGAAATGCGGGAAGGCGGCAAACGCCACGCCCAGGTCAAAGCTGTCATCGCAGAACGGAAGAGCGAGCACATCGGCATCAACCACCGTGACGTTGGAAAAAGGGAAATTACGATGCGCTTTGAGCACCATCTGCAGAGAGAAGTCCACGCCGGTAACCGACCCGTCGGAACCGACCTTCCGGCGCATCATGTCGAACAGAATGCCGGTGCCGCAGCCCAGATCAACCACGTCATGACCTGGTTGAACGTCCAGTTCATCGACAATGTGAGAGAGTCGCTCCAAATCCTCGGCGGTGAACATAAGGTCCCACTCGGCAGCCAGCAGGTCGAAAAAGGCTTGGTGTGGATCATGCATAACAGGGCCAATTAACCCCGACTGACGGTATTGTCAAGGGAATTCGCGGTGGGGACTTTCCCAAAAACCTATGGGTTGAAAAGGTCGGGTGGCTCACCGGACCTACTATCATTGGTAGACTTCGTGGATAATATCTTACGAGGTAAGACGAAAAAGTAAACCTGACAGCGTTCACGAAGGTGCTCTGTGAATGGCCGCAAGAGATATCGTTCAGACTACTCTCGGTCGACAGACCCCATGTATCGATAGTGCCAGGGCTCGGGAGTAACTCCGGTTACCTCTTGATTCTCCCGAGTGTATGACCGGACGAAACCAAAACGGGCTGCGTTTTCCTCTATCCATTTGCCTTCTTTCGCTCGATCAAAATCAAATGACGCCACCGACTCCGGATCCAGTCCGCACAAATCAACCGCTGTTCCCAATTGGTGCTCGCTGTACCCCGGCTTGGCCACATTGTTTTGCCTCAGACCTTTTTTCTCGATTTGCTTCAAGTACAGACGTCTCTGCTTTTCTGACGAACGATAGGCCGAAAACACCCTGATATGGATACCGTTTCTCCTTGCTTCTTCCAGCATGGTTTCAATGGTCTGAACTACCTCTGCTCGCAGGTATTTCGAGTAGTCAGAACC
>CBDUZQ010000303.1:0-3502 GCA_965371755.1 uncultured bacterium | reverse complement strand
TTATGAATGGTGGACCACGTAGCCTAAGAGGAAGTCATTCCGGCGAAAATCGTAGGCAGGAGACCTGTGATCCTGCCACGCGCGTAGCGCGAGAAACACGGCTTGACCGTGTCGAAACTGTAGCGGTTTCGTTGTACGTGATTTGAGCGTGTCTACTCTTTGGTCGATCCAACGGTGGCCTTAAGCGCTCGGGCGCGCTTGGCGATTTCGGTGACGGCTTCAATAGCTTTGTCGATATGTTCTTCGGTGTTGAACGGACCGATGGCGAACCGGACGCCGCCATGTATCTTGATTAAGTCAAGCTGCTCATGCACCAGTGGAGCACAATGCAGGCCGGTCCGGGTGGCGATGTCGTGTTCCACATCAAGCATAACGCCGACATCACCCGCCTCCAGCCCATTGACATTGATGGTCACGGCGGACAGATGGTTTTCCAGACTGTCGCAACAGTATATGATCACGCCGTCGACTTCGCTGATGCCGTCGACCAACTTTTTGGTTAGTTCCATCTCGCGCCGATGGATAGCCACAACACCACCTTCCTTCTCGATCCAGTCCTGGGCCGCCCAGAGTGATGCCACGCCGACCATGTTAGGGGTCCCGAACTCCATGCGGTATGGGTACTCGTCGAGATGATAGGGAAAAGCCGAACGCACACCGGTACCGCCGCTGCGAGAATGGCGCAACTCGACATGTTTGCGTACGCACAGGCCACCGATTCCAGTGGAACCCATGAGGCTCTTGTGACCGGTGAAAGCAAGTACGTCAATATTCATAGCTTTCATGTCGATCGGGATTACGCCGGCCGTCTGAGAAACGTCGACTGCGAAGGTCACGCCCAGTTCTTTGCAGATAGCGCCGATCTCGCTCACCGGTTGCACCGTGCCGAGGACATTAGAGCCGTGGTTGACGATTACCAGCCTGGTGTTCTTGCTGATCGCTTTACGGATATCGTCTGGGTCCACGAATCCCTGTCCGTTGAAGGGAACGAAGGTCGCCTCGACGCCGGCATCACGCACGAGATGGTTGATCGGTCGAATCACCGAGTTGTGTTCCAGGTTGGTAGTGACGACGTGATCACCCTCAATGAGTATCCCCTGGATGATCAGATTAAGGGAATCGGTAGCGTTGTAACCGAAACAAAGTCGCTCGGGCGCCGATTCGTCGCCACCGAAAAATCGGGTCAGCCGACCACGCAAATCCTCGAGGATGTTACCGGCCTCAATTGCCATGTCAAAACCACTGCGACCCGGGTTGACACCGCACTGGCGGTAGAAATCAATCATGTATTTGTAGACACTTTCGGGCTTAGGCCAGGAAGTGGCGGCGTTGTCCATATAAATCAGATTATTCACTGATGGCTCCATCTATGATTCAATGTCAGGCGGTTAACTTGTTTGGTTGAATTTGCAGAACTATAGTCAAGCAGCATAAATACCATGGCACAAAACAACCTGCCGAAAAACGTTGCCCCGCGGGCGGACAACAGGAACTCTGTGCTACCAAGATAACTTCAAACGGCTCGAAGTCAAGGCAGTCTCTGTTCTCTGCGGGTCTTTTTGGCCCGCGCGGGCCCCCCTTCGCTTGTCCCCCTTCCCCAAAAACCCCTTGACAAACAACACCTTAGAGGGTACCTTTCAAATAGGGTGGGATGTAAAATGGGCTTATATCAAGCAAACCTCACTTCGCCATACCCCGCCATATATGAAGAACATAATGATAAGTTGTCTCTAGTAGAACCTAAACCAAGGAGTGATGCAATGAGACGCAGTATTTTTGTACCAGCTTTAGTACTGGTACTAATGATCGTGTTTTGTGGGGAAGCTTTCTCCCGCAACCACCCGTACGGCTATGTTGACCCCGCTGACGTTGGTGACGACCACACCTGGGGCGGCGATTTCCAAGTTGTGGGCGGTGATTCCTTTAGCGATCAAGGCGGATTGGCTGGTGGCTTTACACCGGTGGATATCCTTATCACCCATATCTTCCTCAAATGGCTGAGTTTCAACAGCGTCGATGTAAAATCAGACGCAGTGGCCGACCATTTCATCCAGCATCAGATCGAAACCACCACCCTGGACGAACCGGAAACCACAAATAACAGAGGTAGCCTATAATGGCAAAGGAAACCCGCGTTGGCATTGAGTTTCGCGATACCATGGCGCACTATTTGGCGTCACTGGTAGACAAGCGAGATTTCGCCGGCGCTGTGAAGTATTACGAAGATAATCGTGATGCTTTGGAAGCCGCCGGCGGAGCACGGGCAGGATCTGTCCTGCACGATGTCGCCAAGGCCTACGTTTCCCTTGCCGATCACCCCACCGCTTTGCGGATTGCCAGATTAGCGCAGAACAAGGCCGCCGAGGATGGCGACAGCATTCTCCTGGCCGAAATATTCGTCACTCTGGCGAGAACTCTCCGTTCTCTGGGTGAACTAAAGGAAACGGAAAAGGCGTTGCGCGACGCAGAATCTATTTTCCGTCGAAACGACTGCCTCGAAGGTCAGGCTCGGGTTTTGAACCTGCTGGCCGGCCAGTTCTACAGGCAGTATGAATACAAGAACGCACTATCGAGTCTCATGGATGCGATTGAGATCACTCGTCGTCTGGGCGATCGGGTCAAGCTTGCCTACATGATGGGTAACATCGGCCGCATTCAAACGTTTATCGGGGATTTTGGTTCAGCCGAGAACCATCTCAAGCTGAACATTGAACTGTCCAGTGAATTAGGTGACTGGCTGGAAGTAACCCGCGCCAAGATCGCGCTGGGGTATGTCTACCTGCGGAGAGGTGAGTCCGATCGGGCTGCGGAAACGCTCGAGGCGGCTCTTGCCGGCACCGTGGAGTTTAACAGCCCGCGAGATGAAGCAATCTGTCTTACCTATCTGGGTGAGCTGCGCTATCGTCGGGGTAATCTTGAGGAAGCGCGGAGCACCCTTCAGCAAGCGCTGGACACGGCCGAGAAGATCGAACCTTGCACCAGTCTCAGCGGACGGGTGTTGCGTCATCTGGCCGAACTCTACGTGAGACTGGGTAACCATCGGACCGCACGACGGTATCTGGCCAGGGCCAGGACCATTATGCAGAAAGCGGACGACCGGGTCGAACTGGGTGCGCTGCAAAAGGTGGCGGCAGTCATTGCCGAGGCCGAAGGTCACGATTCCGAAGCTCGTAAGCTCTACAGTGACGCGATAGCCACCCTGGAGACGGCTGGAGTCCGCGCTGAACTGGCCGAAGCCCAGGTAGCAGCCGGACGCTCCCGACTTATCTCGGCCCGGCGACGCCTCAATATGTTGTTTAGGGCTGAGGAGTTCTACTCGAACAAGAACCTCGCGACCAGGCGTCAGGAGGTAGAGAAACTCATCAACAGTATTGACTATCCCGACGGTGTGTCGGATCGCGCGACCCGCAAGAGTCCTCATTCGGTCGCCGGCGAAGTTGATTTCCTGACGGAGTGCCCGGAACTAAAGCGCTACAAGGAGCAACTGGTGGCCGTCAGTCGA
>CBDUZQ010000302.1:0-3526 GCA_965371755.1 uncultured bacterium | reverse complement strand
CGGCCCGGCCTAGATTTTCGGTCTATGAAGAAGTTTTTCAGAACAGTACTTGTTCTTATCGTGGTAGCCCTGTTTTCCGTGGTCGGCTACTATTTATACGACCGCCTCCGAGAGCGGGGCATCGAAGAGCGGATGGCCGAAGTCGTCCATGACGAAGATCGCCGTGTCCTCTCCGACAAAATCAAGGGTTACCTCAACGATCCTTCGCCGGAAGTACGCGCCCGTGCCGCTCTAGCTGTGGGCCGTATCGGCGGTGAGAAAGCAGCCCAGCTGCTGTTTGCGATGCTGTCCGTTGAATCGATCGACCTGGCCGCCACCGCCGGCTTTGCGCTGGGTCTGACCGGGCAGGCGAAGTACGCCGGGCCGTTGTTGGATGTTGCCTTTGACCTGCCCTCCTCGGCTGGGGCCAAAGTGGTCGCGTCGTCGGGGCGGCTGGCCGACAGCACTACGCCGCAAGTCCCCGCACGACTGGTGGAGTTTTTGGATCATCCGTCACCCGATGTTCGCCAGGCCGCCTGCTACGCGATTTACAATGCCGACGCCAAGGCCCAGGCGCCCCAGCTTATTGCTCACTTGACCAAGGAGTCAGACGAGCTGGTTCGGGCCGCCGGCCTTTTTGCTCTGGCCCGTATGGAAATCAAGCAGGCCGTCGATCTTTTCGTCGACAACCTGGCCGACCCCGACCCGTTCGTGCGGGCTATGTGCGTCCGAGGTCTGGGGCACTGCGAGTCCTCGAAAGTTCATCACCTTTTGCAGATGTCACTTAATGACGCTAACCACAATGTTGTCGCCCAGGCAATTGCCGAACTGGCCAAGAAGAAAGATAAGAAGGCGGCCCAGCAACTGGCTAAGAGAGTAGAAACCGAACAGGATGAGAAGCTGCTGGTGGCTCTGTTCAGAGGCTTGCAGGAGCAAGGGAACAAACTGGCCGTTGACGCCACCTGGTATCTCCTCGAACGGGAACAGCGGGCTAATGTCGTCGCTGCTGCTGCTATCTATCTGGCTGCCGTGCGCAAGGACAAGGCGGTCAACCTGCTGGATTCGCTGGCAGCCGAACCCGATCCGTTTCTTCGTGCTTCCAGTGCCGAAGGGTATACTCTGGTTGGCCACAAGAACGTCATCCCCCGCCTGGCCGGTTTGTTCAGCGACGACGATCCCATGGTGCGAGCCGCCGCCTTTGATGGTCTAATTGAGATCGATAAATCAAACCAGGACTACTACCTCAAGAAAGCGCTGGCCGATCCCGATCGCGTCATTCGGGAGTTGGCCATTAATCGTATTCAGAGTGAAAAACTGATCGCCTACCTGCCGCAACTGACCGGTATGATGTCGACGGTGGTTGATGTCGATCTGCGTCGCTCGCTGGTACAGACAGCCCGCGCTTTTCTGGAGCAATTGCCGGAAGACCCGGACGTCACACTCATCCTGATCAATGCTCTAATGGATCCGGAATACATTGTCAGACGCGAGGCGGCGATAATCTACAAAGACCTGCTGGGAGAAGACCGCTTCCGCGTGGTGCCGCCGGCGCCCACTCGTATCAAAGTCAGGGACATCCAGGGTGGGTTCGAGAAGTACCAGCCCAACCCATACGCGATTATCACCACCAGCAAGGGTGAAGTCGAGATGGAGTTGTTCTTTGATGTCGCCCCGCTCACCGTGCTGAATTTTATCGAGTTGGCCGAGAGCGGCTTTTACGAGGGACTGGTATTCCATCGTGTGGTGCCGAACTTCGTGGTACAGGGTGGTGACCCCAGAGGCGATGGCTCCGGCGGCCCACCGTACATGATCCGGTGCGAGTATTCGTCCGAGCCATATCTCCGTGGCACGGTCGGTGTGGCCACGTCCGGTAAGGACACCGGCGGTTCGCAGTTCTTCATCACTCTGTCACCACAGCCTCACCTGGAAGCGCGCTACACTGTATTCGGCCAGGTGACGGCGGGAATGGAGATCGTTGATCAGATAGTCCGAGGTGACGTCATTGAGAAAATCGTAATCGAGGAAGGCTGAACATGAGACGTGTAACAATGGCGGCGATCTGTGTGGCGATCATGGGCGCTGGCGATTCGGCCGCCGCCCAGTCGGATGCTATCGATCCGCAGGCGCTGGTCGAGACGATTCTCTCAGTCGACAATCGACAGCGCGAGCAGATACAGGATATAGTGTTCGACGCCGAATACATTGAAGGCGAGACTGGAAACGACGGTGAGTTTCATCAGAAGGTCCGGATTGTCAAGAAGATCTATGTGAAGTATCTTACCGACACGGTTCTCCTGCGTGAAGAGTACCTCGAATTCTATAAGGACGGTGAGTTGCAGGACACCGAAGCTACCGAAAAAGAAGCGGCGGAACGTAAAGAGAAGAAGATCAAGCGCAAGTCAAAAGATATCTCCTGGCCGATGTTGACCCCGTTTCACCCGGACCAGGGAGCACACTATGACATCATATACGAGGGTGTGCCGGAGGATTCTATCGAAGGTCGCACCTGTCATCATTTCCGAGTGCGATCAAAGGAGAAAGATGCTCACCGCATTCACGGTGACTACTACTTCGATGCCGAGTCGTTCCAACTGGTGCGGGTTGACTTCACGCCGGCCAAGCTCACCAGCAGCATCATGTTCAAAATGAAGCAGTTGGACATGACGGTTCGGTTCGGTCCTACCCTCGACGGTTACTGGTTGCCGCGACAGTTTGACATCGCGGGTCGGGGCAAAACCTTGTTTCTTATCGGCGCGAAATTCGCCGGTACCGAGTACTACAGCAATCCGCAGATCAACACTGGTTTCGATAGCGTTTTATTCGAGGATGATCATGGCGAACATTGACGGCAATTTCAGAACCAAGGTGGTGCCGGTGGCGATTCCTTCCGACGCCAACGTGATATTCGGAATGACGCACTTTATCAAGACGGTCGAGGACCTCTACGAGGCTCTGGTGACGTCATCGCCGACCTTGAAGTTCGGTATCGCTTTTTGTGAAGCTTCCCAGCAGCGATTGATCCGCACTGACGGCAACGACGAAGACCTGGTCGAGATGGCTGCCAGAGCCGCCTTCGATGTCGGCTGCGGACACAGCTTTTTCGTCTATCTGCGCGACGGCTTCCCGATCAACGTCCTCAACCAAATCAAGAACGTGCCGGAGGTCTGCCGAATCTTCTGCGCCACGGCCAACCCGCTTCAGGTAATCGTGGCTGAAACACAGCAGGGCCGCGGGGTGCTGGGAGTGGTCGACGGTGAGACGCCGGCCGGTATCGAAACCGAAGACCACAAGAAGGAACGTATCGAGTTCCTGCGGAAGATCGGGTATAAGCGGTAAGGAGTGGCGAGCCACTCTTTCGAGCTTCGCGTGCTACTGATCTCACCTTGAGCGGAGCCGAAGCATGAGCGAGTGCCACGCTTCTGTCATGCCGGACTTGATCCGGCATCCAGGTCTTGATTGGTCGAAACCCCTGGCGGTCTCGAATTCTTCGTCAGGAGCACATGGCTCCTGACCTACAGGACTGTGATCCTACCGAGACGTCATCCTG
>CBDUZQ010000301.1:0-3529 GCA_965371755.1 uncultured bacterium | reverse complement strand
CATATTGCAACTCCGTCTTTGAGCGTTTGTGGGAAGGTATACAATTGTTGGGGAGGGGTCAATGGGAGTTGTGGGGGGGGATACACGCACCTTATGTCGTGCTGAGCGGAGTCGAAGCATGAGCCTACGCTGCAGGAATTCGCCCCTCGACTGCGCTCGGGGTGACAGACAAGCCAATTCATCACGCCCTGCGCGAAGCTCGAGAAAGCGATTTACCCCTCCGCCTCCATGATCTTCGCCACCCGTGCGATGTGCCGGCCACCCTCGAACGGTGTGCTCAGAAAAGTCTTGATAATCTCCTCAAGTTGGTTCTCGGGTGTGTACTTCTGTGCCAGCGTGAGTACGTTGGCGTCGTTGTGCGAACGAGTCAGAAACGCCATGTCGGGGCTGAGCGCTATTCCCGCCCGGATGCCTTTGACTTTGTTGCAGGCCATGTTCATCCCGTTGCCGGTCCAGCAAACAGTGATGCCATAATCGACCGCACCGGCGGCCACGGCGCGCGCGACAGCGAGTCCGAAATCGGGGTAGTCGACAGAAGCCTTGGAGTCAGTGCCACAGTCAACAACCTCGTGTCCCAGCGCTTGCAGGACATTCTTAACCTTTTCCTTGAACTCCAGACCGGCGTGATCACAGGCTACTGCTATCTTCATTTGGACCGGTACTCCTTTGTGGCTGGACGTTGTTCATCATCCCTCATGATAGGGAGTGCTAAACGCAAACTCAACGAAAAAACAGAAAGCAGGAAAACACATAGAAAAAGCCGGGCACGAACCCGGCGTTATTCTTACGATCAGGATGTTGCGGAGATCACTGATCGGTCTTGCCGACGAAGCGACAAACAGTCGGCAGCACCACAGCCGCCAGCGCAATCTTGATCAGCGCGCCCGGCACGAAGGGGTATAGTCCCATCGCCAATACCGAGCCGGCCGGCACCATCGCGCTCAACCACAAAAGCCCGGTGGCGAAAATGATCACGGTGCCAAGGCTCATGGCTGCGATTGACTTGATGTATCCGGCGTACCAACCCTTATCGGAGAGATACCCGACGACGTGAGCGGCCAACAGAAAACCGAGAAGGTACCCGCCGGTTGGTCCCATCAGCGCCACCATGCCACACTTGCCGCCTGCGAACACCGGCAAACCGGCCACACCTTCCAGCAAGTAGGCCAGCACGACGGCGGTACCACGCACGCGACCAAGGGCCATGACCACCAACAACACACCCAGCGTCTGGCCGGTGATCGGCACCGGCGAAAACGGCAGATTGATCGACAGGTAGGCCGAGACGACCAGGATGAGATTGAAACTTATCAGAATGGGGATTTCCATCCAGCGCTTGGCGGGGCGGATTAACAGGTCGTAGCAGGCGGTTGCAGATTGGCTCACGGTGTTTACTCCAGTCTCGTCTTCTCGTTAGTCTACATTGGATCGGAAGGTACTCTTCACCACAATTGTTGGCAAGTTATTTGTACGACACAAGAGCAGCGCTACAAAATGCTGACCCAATCTCAAGCGTGAAGGACGCATAAAGTGCGGAAGGCGGCTCACCGTCGGTTTTCACTTGCATAATCGGAGATTGCCTCTATCTTCTAAATAGTAGGTTTTGTGGATCATTCATACATAGGAACTCAAGATGAGAACGACCGTTGCGCTCAAAACCGTATTTGTGGCCGCAATATTGGCGGCATTGATCCCGACCGGCGGCGAGTGTCGAGTGGACTACGATGTTGACGGTTTGGCGGTCGCTCTTGTTGCCGTCGACCTGAACGGCGACAACGCGCTTGATATCGCCGCAGCCGATCAGTCGTCCGGGGCAGTGGTGATCCTGTTCAACAACGGTGACGGCACTTTTCAGCCGGCCGTCAACATTCCCACCGCAGCCGGCACAAACTCGATTGTCGCGGCGAAATTCACGCCGTGGTCTTCAGCAGATCTGGCAGTCACCAACGGCGCTGCCAATTCGATATCGATCCTTTACGGCTTGGGTGATGGGACCTTTGAGCCGGTTCAGACTATCACGACACTGGAAAACCCGCGCTCCATTGCGGCCGGCGACTTCTATGAAGATGGCTGCACGGACCTTGCCTGCATCGCCGGGAATGTTGCCACCTCCAGCCTGTGCTTCTTCTTTAACGATAACATGTGAACCTTCTACTCAACAGCTCAGTATGAGCTGGATCAGGATGCACGCGAGTTGATCGCGGCCGATTTCGACGGGGACGACACGGTCGATGTCGCCGTGCTGCACCGCGTTTACTGGGGAGGCGCCCCCTCACACGACCCCATCTGGGTCAGATTGGGTAACGGTAACGGTACCTTTCAGGAAGCAACCTACCCACCTGGATTGATGATGGCGCACACTATGGCGACCGCTGATTTCGACGGCGACTCCGATCTTGATTTGGTGTTTGGCGTCGACGACTGGGATGTATGTTTCGGTGCTCTCTTGACCCTCGTGAACGATGGCAGCGCGTCCTTTACCACCACCGCGATAGGCACCGTGTACAACGACCAGGCCAGAGCGATAGCGCCCACGGATTTCAATGGCGATGGATACATGGACTTCGCGACCGCCATGGGCTGCGACATAGTGGGGCGGGTCCATCTGTATATGCACTACCTCGACTCGACCTTATACGACCCGATCAAACTTGCCGACAACAACTACGGCACCTATGATATCGTCACAGCCGATTTCGACAACGACGGCGATTTTGATATCGCCACCGCCAACGGCGACATCGCAGTCTTTGAGACCCTCAAGACCGGGGGCGCTTGCTGTCGTGGGATCCGCGGCGATGTCGACTACGATCCCGACGATCAAATCAACATCTCTGATCTGGTTGACTTCGTCGACTATATGTTTACGGGCGGTCCTCCACCTTTGTGCGAAGCGGAAGCGAATATCAACGGTGACGGGCAAGGTGAATACGAACCCTGGGACATCAACGATCTCGTATATCTGATAGACTACATGTTTACCGGAGGTCCCCCTCCCCCGCCGTGCGTGATTATCGAGTAGGTGGCGAGCCACTTTTTCGCGCTACGCGCAAGTCCCGGTACGTCAGAACCCCTGTGATCTTGACGACGTCATCCTGAACGCCCACATACGTCATCCTGAGTCCCGTAGGTCAGGTTCCTTGCGAACCTGACAGGCAAGCCTGCTTTTCGCGCTTCGCGCGCGGCAGGATCTCAGGGATCCTGCCCTACTACACTATGTGAAATCGCGCTTCGTTTGGATAAGATAGCGGAAGGGGGCGGGGAAGGCAAGCTAAGCAGAAACCCCGCGGATTCGACAGAGTCGAATGATCTCACAGCTACTTGAGCGGCGGATTTGGCCGCACCGATGAATCGGAAAACACTACCGACTTGACAAAGGCACGCATGGCCGGTTCGACCTGCCTATATACGCCTTCCGTTGCGTCACAGATAATCTGTACGCCCGTCTTCCCGTTTACCAGGTGCACCAGGAGTGCCAGGTGGCGCAGACCTTTCTCATCTGTATACTCACCCTCGTAACCGACTCCAT
>CBDUZQ010000300.1:0-3538 GCA_965371755.1 uncultured bacterium | reverse complement strand
CTTTTTCAACAAGCCATAAAGACTCAGCCACCACAAACAACTTCGATAATAAGACCCGGCGCAACGATCAGGCTGGCGGTGCTTCACCAGTAGCGGAAGTGTACTTCCCCATCGACATCAATCACGATTCGGACGTTGATCTCGCCCCCGTCGTTGAGATCGGTTAGCAGGCGAAACTGTTTGAAGATCGGGACAAGCCGGTCAAACGTCGTGAACTTATTGGATTGATTCGCGAACAGTTCTATTTCGAACCTTACACCCTGGCCGCGGGGGCAGCTCAAAACGCGACTTACTGTCATTGCCCGCATCTCCACATCCAGGTCATGAGCCTGAGGCAACCGCGCGAAACCAAGCTCGACGGCGCGTCGATGCGATATGACTATGACCGTATCGGAGGTTAGGATACGAATAATCGGATCTACTCCACGCATACCGACAGAAGTATCATCCCAGATCGGAACATCGTACCGACGACTCATGGCGTATAGCTCTTTCTTGCTCACATCCCCCTCATAAGTCTGAGTGGAATCGAACGGCGAACTATTCTCGATAGGTTGTAGACGATGATAATGGCAGGCGGGGAGTTCAATCTCGACCAGCACTGATACCGGGTCAGGTTGGCTTTGTGAGGTATCCAGTCCCCACAACTCGAGCAGGTGCAATTCGAGAAGCGTTGTCACAGCCGGCGTAACGGTGACAATAGTATCGAATGAAAGGTCGTTGTGCTCGACTCTGACGGTATGAATACCGGAAGGGACCAGCGGCAGCGTCAGAGGGGCAGTCATCGTAACCCGGACACCATCAAGGAAAACCGTGACTCCGAAAATATCGGTGAGGATAGTCAGGTCCCCCGGAACATTGTAGAAACCCATACCGCTGTCCGGTTGGCGTTCTACCTCGAGAGAAGCAATCAGCCGTACTTTCTTGCGAAGGACCTGCCGCGGCGCGATTATGACCTTGACCGTATTGGGTTGATAGAACTCAGTGGACAAGGTGAGTTGATGCTCGCCGACCGACAGCGTGCAAAGCGCCGGCGTTTGGAACAACTGCTCATGGTTGCCGTCAATAATAAGCTGGGCGTTGGGTGGGTCGCTTTCCACATAAAGGTAACCGACCTCGCCGTCGGCCCAACCAACGTCGCCCAGGAGCACCACGCAGGCGAGCAACGTTCCCATGTACTTCCACAACTGACACATACGCTTTATGAAAGCGGATAACGAGTGGATGCTTCAACAAAAAACTGCGCCGCGGAGATCGGGCTACGGTTCGTCTTTGGCCGGACCTGGATCCAACTGCTGCTGGGAGAGGACTTCGAGCATTTTGAAACCCAGTGTGGAGTCAATAGCAAAAAGATGCTTCAGGATCCGGTCTGAATCTTCGGCCCTTCCATCAAGAGCGAAAGCCGTACCAAGGCCGATCCAGGCCGGAAAGAACGAACTGTCGGCCGTGGCAAGAACCTCGAACTGTTCGGCGGCGGCGCTGAACTGTTTGTCGGCGAGATACAGCATGGCCAACGCCTGGCGACACACTTGATAGTCAGGGCGGCGCGACAGCGCTTCCTCAAACGATTCCGCCGCTTCCCAGGTCTTGCCCAGACGGTTCTGAACCGTCCCCAGTCGGTAGTACAACTCGGCCGGTCGGCCACCGGATGCGGCGGACAACCGGTAGTAGAACTCGGCGCTGTCGTAACTTTGGCTGGCGGCGAAACAGTTCCCGAGACTGTACGGAATGATCGCGTTTCGCCGGTCGAGGGCCCGGGCAGTACGCAGTAACGGTAAGGCCAGGCCGATCCGTCCCACCTTAGTATATTCCTGGCCGAGGTTGGTCAGGTACAATTCGTTAGTGGAATCGAGAGCAACAGCTTTCTCGAAATACGAAATCGCGTCACCGCTGTTGCCCGTATTGGAAAACACGGCGCCAAGGTTGTTACATACTTGCGCATCGGTCGGATTCATTTTGAGGGCTCGCTCAAGAAAGACCCTGGCTTGCTTCTGGTCATCGAGTTGAGAGTAGATGCGCCCGATATTTCTGACGGCAATGAGATTGTCAGCATCCAGTCGAAGGGCATTTTGATATGCGACCAGCGCCCCGTTGTCATCTCCTTTGGCCGACAGGTCGGAACCGGCTTTAAGGTAGGTTTCCAGCGAATCCACCGCGAGGGCGGGGCAGGAGATCAGCAGCACCGCCAAGACCGCGGCTAATCCGATACGAAGTTTTTCCATCCGGTGTCTCATCATCTGTTGACCTTATACCCAGTGGTTGTCCCTGGGATTAAAGATTGTGCGACTCCCCTCGGAATTATGAGTGATCTGCATAATAACAGACGGCCCGCTCTCGCGAGCCGTCAGCCCTTAAGCGCAAAGACGCTTAAAAGAGGTACCTGCCGCTCCATCCCTGAAGCGGCTTAGGCTTTGCCGCCTCCTTTCGGAGAATGGTTGTTCACCATCGCGAAAGAAAGATACTCAAGCTCCATCGCCATGTTCTCGTTGCGCACATGAACGCCAGACGGTACTTTCAGGTTGACCGGGGCGAAATTCAGGATAGCTTTCACCTCCGCTTTGACGATGTCATCAACAATATACTGTGCTACTGTTGCCGGTACCGCAACAATAACCATTTCTATGCGGTCATCCTGTAGTTCAGTCTGGAGGTTCTTGATATCCGAGACGATTATGCCCTTATGGTTCGAGCCTATTTTTCGCTGATCATTATCGAAGAGCTTAACAATGTGGAAGCCCTGCTTGATGAACTCCTTGTAGCTGACCATCGCCGAACCGATATTACCCACTCCGACCAGCGCGACCCGCCAGATCCGGTCAATGCCGAGAATCCTGGACACCTTGGCCTTGAGTTCGGCTACCGGATAACCCAGTCCACGGGTACCGAAAGAGCCGAAGAACGAAAGGTCTTTGCGCACCTGGGCCGGCGTAAGTTTTTCTCGTTTAGCCAGTTCCTTGGACGAAACGGTCTCGAAATTCTCCTTCTCCAAAAGAGACAAGGTACGGAAATACCGGGAGAGCCGGTGAATCGTCGATTCCGAAATCCTCTTTCTGGTCGGGCCCCCCGAAGGGATATCCATCGAGTCTCCTAAATCAATCACCAATCCAATTCAATACTCATGTGAAATGCTTCACAATTAACAATAATACATTTGCCCCTATCATCTGTCAAGGCAATAATTTTCGAGCTTTTCCCCACATTTTCTAATCGTGAGACACATAACAACTTACGGCAACCAGTCGGCAGATATATTGTCAGAACTGCCGGCATCTGCCCGATCAGACCCCGGGGCCATTCTAAAATGACAACAGATATCGACTGCCATGCGGGGGCGATCTGAAGATCACGCCGACGCGACACGGGCACATCATTATGCTGGCACCTTGGATGATCAAACACTAAGACCAACAGCGGTGGCCGGAGATGATGCCGCTTGACTACCAGGGACATGGACACCATATTGCGTCCGTTCACGAGGTGATGGCATGCAGAGCAAGAAATACCGATCCCATAGCATTGACGTACCCCGGCGCACGAC
>CBDUZQ010000299.1:0-3556 GCA_965371755.1 uncultured bacterium | reverse complement strand
GTAGAGATTGTGGCTGAACAACCCTCCAGGCCGCCTCTTGTCCGGCACTGCGGTATTTAATGCGGACACGACGCTTTTCGTCGCGGGCCAGTGCCAGATCCTCAAACCCGGCCGGAATCACAGCCGGTTCACTCCGGTAATCCTGCATCCGATACACCGAGAAGGCCGAGCGCCAGGCTTGCGGACCGTCGATTATCGGAAATCGTGCGGCTGCATTTCGGAACAATCGACAGACGTACTCAGCGTCGGCGGTAGCGCGGTGCGCCTGTGTTTGAGCAACATCGAACTGCCTTGCTAACTGCAGCAACGAATATCCGGGCAAACCGGGAAAGAGTCGTCGGTAGATATCGACCGTGTCCAGAATCAGGTTGTCACTGAATCGCAGTTGAGAGCGTTCCAGTTCGCAACCCACAAACGATATATCAAACGGTGCATTATGAGCGATCATCACCGCCCCGTCACAGAAACGAATGAATTCCGGCATCACCTCTTCAATCGGCGGCGCTGAGGCGATCATGTCATCGGTGATGCCGTGGATGCGGATAACCTCGGGTGGCATGGGTCGCTGGGGGTTGACCAGCGAGTTGAAGGTTTCCACCTGTTCAGATTCAAGGTGGAAGCGAACGGCGCCGATTTCCACGATCCGGTGGGTAGGCGCCCAAAGGCCGGTGGTTTCAGTGTCGAAAGCAACAAACGTCTGGGCTTTCAGGTATGCTGTCAGGTCTCTCTCGGTTGCCATGCCCCAATTAGGGTCCGGCGAAACCGATTGACAACCGCTTTTTGCGGCGTATCTTTCAAAAGCACTGAAGGAGGTGTTGATTTGGAGAGTATGCATTACTGTGGATTCGACCGGTGTCGTTTGGCCAGGCCGGCGACTAAGGTGATGACTCGCTACACGCCGAACTCGGCCTCCGGCTTGCAGGACACGTAGACGGTTTATCTACAAGTCTACACTGTCAGTTTCCCAAACTATCCCAACAACGATTTTTGTGGAGCAAGAGAATGTCCATAGTCATAGACGGTTCGAATCTTACGATTGAAAAGCTCGTGGCCATAGCCAGGCATGATGAGAAGGTGGAGCTTCACGCCGCCGCCCTGGAGAGAATCAAGCAATGCCGCGCCATGTTAGAGAAAAAAATCAAGGCCGGTGAGATCATGTACGGCGTCAACACCGGTATCGGTGAGTTCTCGGAAGTAGTGCTTGACGACGACCAGGTGGAGCAGTTCCAGAAGTACCTGATTTACAATCACGCCGCCGGGATCGGCGATCCGGCTCCGATAGAATTCGTGCGTGGCGCTATGGCCGCCCGGATCAATGTCCACGCTCATGGTCAGTCGGCGGTGCGTCCGGAGATCACCCTCACACTGGTGGAGATGTTGAACAGGGGGGTGACACCGTTCGTCTGCCAGAAGGGTTCGGTGGGCGCCTGTGGTGATCTGGCTCCGATGTCGCAGATCGCCCTTTTGATGCTTGGTGAAGGCAAGGCGTATTTCGAGGGTAAACTTCTCGATGGAAAAACGGCCATGGATAAGGCCGGTATTCCCGTGCCGGGCCTTCAGGCGCGCGACGGTTTGGCGGTTATCAACGGATCCAATTTGCTTACGGCAATGAGCGCCATATTCCTTTTTGACGCCGGTCGTTGGCTCAGGCAGGCCGAGATTGCCGCCGCCATGTCTTTGGAGGCGCTGAAGGCCAACATGCGACCGTACACGGTGAAGCTACACGAGGCTCGTGGTTTTGTCGGGGCGGTGCGTAGCGCTAAAGCCATCGGTAGACTTGTTGCCGGTGGTGACCTGGCCGAGGGTCGCGTTCCCTGCAAGGTGCAGGATGCCTATTCTATGCGTTCCACGCCGCAGGTGATCGGTGCCGCGCACGATGCGTTGGCCTATGCTTGTTCGCAGGTGGAGATTGAACTGAACGGGGTAGGGGACAATCCGGTCTTCTTTCCGGAGGAGGACATCCAACTGTCCGGCGCCAATTTTCAGGGTACGCCGGTGTCGGTGCCGATGGAAATGGCCGGTGCCTGCGTCACGATGGTCAGTGTCATGTCGGAACGTCGCATGAACCGGTTGAACAACCCGGCCCTCAGTGTCGGCCTGCCCGCTTTCCTGACCAAGGGAGCCGGGATGTTTTCAGGGTTGATGCTCAGCCAGTACACGGCGGATTCGCTGATTGTCGAGCAGCGCATTCTTTCGGCCCCGGCCTCGATCCAGTCGATTCCTGCCGCGGCCGATCAGGAAGATTTCGTCTCGATGGGGATGAACACCGCTATCAAGAACATGCAGATTCTCGACAACGCCTACGGTGTCCTCGGCATCGAATTCATGGCCGCCGCCCAGGCGCTTGATTTCCGTGATTATCAGTTTGGTGACGGCGTGCGCAAGGCGCACGAAGTTGTGCGACGACATGTGGACTTTCTCGACGTTGACCGTCCCCTCTACCCGGATCACACTTGTATGCAGAAACTGGTGCGGTCCTGTGAGATACTGGAGGAAGTCGAAGACGTGGTGGGAGATCTCGGCTAAGTCGGCGGAAAGGTTGAGCTTTTGGCAACAAAATCGAACTTGGGACTTGCCAGATGGCAGCTGTTCTTGTTAACTTAGGGTAACAAAAAACTGACTGATGTCCAGGATTTCGATGACCTGATTCAGTCTCAATACGCTCCGAACCCTGGAGGGCCCACGTGGTCGCCAGGGACTCTACGGTCGGGGGAGCAATCGCCCGGCCTGCCCGACTTGGCAAAGGAGTGAGATACCGTGTATCCCTCTGCCTGTCGGTGGAGGTTTTCTTATGGTACGGATCGACAGCGCTTACATTCTGGCCGGTGGCCAAAGTCGTCGTATGGGGCGAGATAAACTGTTTATGGACTGCGGCGGTGAACCATTGCTGACGCGGACTCTTGGAATTTGTCGGGAAGCTTTCGCATCGGTGACTCTGGTGGCCCGCACGCGGGCGAAATTCAAGTCGCTTGGGTGCACGGTTCTTCTGGACAATCCGCGGGCACAAGGTCCTATGGCCGGTGTGATAGCGGTGCTTGAGAACTGCGCGCAGGAATGTTGTTTCATCACAGCGGCCGATCTGTATGACCTTAACACGCAGATTATCGACCGCCTGTGCGCATCATACCGCGGCGAACAGTATCTGGGTCTGCGCGAATCCGACCTGCCACAACCGTTGTGCGGCATCTATCACAAGTCGGCGTTGTCGCATCTGAAAAGGCAAGCCGCTGGCGGCCAATTCAGGATGATAGAGGCCATTGCCGGTCTGAAGCATCGTTTGCTGCCCACTGCAAGTGAGAAATGGCGAAATATCAATTGTCCGAGTGATCTGAATGGCATCGGAGTCCGGAATGGTTGAGTTGGGTATCGTCGGTAGCCGAAACTCCGGAAAGACCACGCTTGTGGAGGCTCTAGCTAAGAGCCTAATGGAACTTGGTTACGGCGTAGTTACCGTGAAGCATACGTCTCATGATCACATTTTCGATAAACCGGGCAAGGATAGCTACCGTCACCGTCGAGCCGGCTCCTCAATGACTCTGGCTATCAGCTCCTCGGA
>CBDUZQ010000298.1:0-3562 GCA_965371755.1 uncultured bacterium | reverse complement strand
GAAAACGAAGAAAAGCGTGTCAGCCAGATCGCACTCAATACGTTCTCGCACGAGGTTGTTATTGTCAGCATAGTGACACAGATACAGCAACGCTGCCGGCAGGAGGACATTGACTAGCAACGCGAAGTACAGCGATTTGGCCAGAATGTGATGCAGATCGTATTTGTCGTCACCAGACAATAAACTCATAGCGTCTCCAGGCGTTTGAGTGTTCGCTTCATTTTGTCCTCACGCGGCCAGTACACAACCGACCAGATAGCGCCAATGGGGAAGAACAGCAGGGCCCGAGCAAGGTCACCAGTCACAAACAGAATTACCAGGCCCCAGATGTAGACAGCCTCGATCACGGCGAATTTGGTCAGGAACATAACAGTGAGAAACCCCACCGGTGAGGCTTTGGAGCTGTATTCGTGGCGGAACTTGCCAATCTGGAATCGTTCAATCAACGGCAGCACCGAGGGTTGCCCCAGCGCTACCAGCAAGAGGATGTAGAACATAATATCGTGCTCGCCGCCACTCTTAGGTTCGAGCGCTACCAGGTTAGCGACCACCAGGTAGATGGCCGGCGCTACGATCAACATGAGCACTGCCATCAGCCTGATCAGCTTGAACTTCTTGACGAGACCTTCATTTGTCTCCATCAGTTCACCCTCTCTTTGCCGTTGCGCACCTGCTGGAAAAACAGTTTCATAAGTGCGGCGACTTCGTCCTTGCGAACACCACTAACAACTTCGATGTGATGATTGAACTTCTTCTCCGAGGGAATGTCGATGATCGATCCGCAGGCGCCGAACTTGGGATCGGCCGCGCCGTATATGATCGTCTTGATGCGCGATAACATGGCCGCCCCGGCGCACATCGGGCATGGCTCCAGAGTCGACACCAGGATGCAGTTCTCCAGTCGCCAGTCGCCGAAATGGTTGTAGGCGGCCGACAGGGCGATCATCTCGGCGTGGGCGGAGGCGTCGTGAAGCTGCTGCGTCTGGTTATGTCCGCGTCCTATCACGCGATCCTCAAAAACCACCACGGCGCCGACTGGGATTTCATCGGCATCGAAAGCCAGCCCGGCCTCGCGCAGGGCAAGCTCCATGAATTGTTCCATCCGCTGTTGATCCATGGCAGGAATATAGCCGCACGAAATCGGGTGTACAAATCTTTTTTGGGGAAGTCGCCGGCTACCGCTAAGACGCTACTTCACCAGTCGCCGGGTGATTTCGTCGGCCAGGTAGAAGCCTTCGTCCGATAGTCGCAGGTTGCCACGATCGGGGACCAGGTGACCGGACTCGACCAGTATACGATACTGTTTTCGATCCAGTCGGTCTTTGAGCGGTACACCGAAACGCTTTATGAACCGTCTGCGATTGATTCCCTGGGTTGTGCGCAGTCCTAAAAGGATCGCCTCGGTCATACGTTCCTCAGGCCCGGATTCATCGATCACACGCGGCAGCTTCCCGGCCCGGAGTTCGTCGAGATAGTTTCTCAGGTCAGAAACGTTGGCGAAGCGTTCGCTGTCCATGAAGGAATGCGCCGACGGTCCCAGACCGAGATACTCATCTCCCTCCCAGTAGCCCAGGTTGTGTCGACACTCGAAACCGGGTTTGGCAAACGACGAAACCTCGTAGCGTTTGTAACCGGCCTCCTCCATTTGCTGCCCGCCGCCGCAGTACATGGCGTGGGCAAGCTCTTGATCCGGCAGACGCAGTGTTCCGGCGGATACCCTTTCAGCCAGGCCGGTGCCTTCCTCGACCGTCAGTTGGTAGAACGAAATGTGCGGTGGTTCGAGATCCAACAGTTGATCGAGATCCATGGCCAGCATGCCTGAATTTTGCCCCGGCAGGCCGTAGATCAGGTCCACGCCGAAATTGATGAAACCCAGGGCGTTGGCCTGGTAGACGGCGCGATGGCTGTCACGCGGACGATGGCGGCGGTCGAGAACTTTCAGCGCACGTTCGTTGAAGGACTGAATTCCAAAGAGTGGACGATTCACGCCGAGATGCTGATAGAACTCCAGCAGATCAAGATCGACGGATTCGGGGTTGGTCTCGATGCTGAATTCGAGAGCGTCGCTTACGCAAAAGCGCCGCTTGAGTTTTTCCAGCCAGTCAGCCAGAAGATCGCATGAGGCCAGCGAGGGAGTGCCGCCGCCGATGAAGATAGAGGTTACTTCGCTATGGTTGTTTGCGTACTCGCTCGCGAGCAGATCGGTCTCAGTCGCGAGGGCGCCGAAGAACTGTTTTTCGAGTTTTTTGTCGTAAAGCTCCTTATAGAAATCACAGTAGGAGCAGCGATTGCGGCAGAAGGGATAATGGAGATAGAGTCCGAGTGACATGAGTTAGAGAGCAGCGCCGAGGCGGTCCCAGCGGACGTGCGAGGGGAAGTTGTACAATCCCCACCCAACCCACCGAACAGCATCGACTACGTATGGAAACTCCCAACCGGGAGAATCAGGATCCGGTAGCCAGGACCAGTACACAAACACCGCCTTACCCCTGATGTTCTCCTGGGGCACCGAACCCCAGAAGCGACTGTCGCGGCTGTCGTCGCGGTTGTCGCCGAGCACGAAGTATTCATCGAGCGGCACCACGTAGGGACCGAAATTGTCCCGGAACGACAGATCGCCCGGCATAATGCGCCCGTCGGTGTTCTTCGAGGTCGCCGGGATGGCGGCCACTTCCTCATCGACGTAGACGATTTTGTCAGCCAGTTGAACGGTCTGACCGGGCAGGGCCACGATGCGCTTGATGAAGTCCTTGCTGGGGTTGTTGGGGTACTTGAAGACCACGATGTCGCCGGCCTGCGGACCCTGGCCGAAGGAGTAGGCCAGCTTGTTGACGAAGAGGTAGTCCCCTTCGTACAGAGCGTCCTCCATCGAAGCCGAACTTACCCGATAGGCGCTGACGACAAAGAGTCTCAGGAGGATGGCGGCGAACAATGCCAGGAGTCCGGTCTCAAGATACTCGCGCCAGAGCGGTTTCTCCGGTTTACGATCGAGGATCTTGACCGATTCGCGCTTGACCTGGGCATCCGTGATGTCCTGTATCAGGAAGTCGTTATCCATACTTTTGAAGTTATCGGTTTTGTCCCCCGATACTTAACGCCGGAGGACCGTTTTTCTAAGCTTTCGCATAGATAAATATAAGCCCGACTTGCAGATACTGCAACGGGAAGTTGGGGCTGACAATATACGAGATCGGGATTTTTTGTCAAATACGGTGGCAGGCAGAAGACCCGGCCCGGACGCACTCCCTGTTTACACTTGCCTCGAAATCCAGATTGTCTTAGTTTGGCGGCGATGTTCTACCACCGGACAACTCGCAGAAGCAGAAGATTCCAAACAGTAGATTACCGTTCAACCATAGTGAGGCGACGTGGATTTCATAGATCAAATCATCAGTGATGCGACAAGTTACCTTTTAGCCTTGGTAGATTTCATAGTTTTTGTCATCGACGAAGCGACAGGCTACGTCTGGGGCTGGCCGGATATTTTTCCGGCTATGATCATTCTGCTACTGGGTACCGGTCTGTTCATCTCGTTTCGGCTCGGTTGGATACAATTGCGCCG
>CBDUZQ010000297.1:0-3566 GCA_965371755.1 uncultured bacterium | reverse complement strand
CCGGCACCGTCGAGTTGAAGGGACCGGATTTCATGGGCGGCGTGCACAAAGTGTACGATTTGTTTATTGCCTCGCTGGACTCTGCATACGCCAACAAGGATTATTGGTGGCGGCGGGCTACCGACGATCTCGGTAGTCGCGATCCGGATTGGGTGTTGCCCGATAAGGTGGTATTTTACAAGGATATCAACGCCAACGATGCCAACGCTGTCACTCCTAATTATCAGATTTGCACGATCGAACCCGAAGGCGGCGGATTCAAACCGCTACGTAAAGACTGGGCCAACCCCGGTGAGCAGTTCCTGATGGCGCCATCTATGAATTCTCAGGGTGACATCGTCTGTGAGTATACCGAGATGATTGAACAAAAGGGGTTCCAGAGAGTTGGTTTGGCAGTGATTCCGGCTGGACGTTACATGATGCCGTTGGATTCGATCGCGAAGATGGCCAGGCTGAACGCCGGGCTCGTAGCGCCGGCATGGTCACCCGATGGCAAGTGGATCGCCTACATCAACAACAAAATGGACGATGGTGGTCTTTATATCGCCACGCCTGACCTCAAACAAAAGTACCTGGTGACAAAGGCTCCGGTCGGCACCTATTTGTATCCGATACGACCGTCGTTTTCGCCCGATTCCAAATGGCTGACCTTCTCGACTCAGGATGGTTCCATCTGGATCATCGATATCACCGGCAACGGCGCCCGCCGCCTGACCGGCCCCGGCATGGATTCATCTCCAGCCTGGTCAAGACAATAGACGATTGCCTCCGATAGCATGCAAGCGCGACTGGTGTTCACACCGGTCGCGTTTTTTTGTTTCTTGTAGGGCAGGGATCCCTGCGATCCCGCCATCCTCAGAACGCTCGCCACGTCTACTGGCACACCGGCACAGGGCCGTCGTTGAACATGTAGTCCACTAAGAATACCAAATCGGCGATTGTGATCTCAGAGTCGAAATCAAAATCAACCGACGGCGGATGCGGGGGAGGCGGGCCGCTGTTGAACATATAGTCAACCATGTAAACCAAATCCGCGATATTCGGTCCTGCGCCGTCCCCGTCAACATCGGCGCAGATCCACGGGTCGACACACTCGTAGTAGGTTACATTAAAGCCGTCAATAGCCGCCTCGACAATAGACTGAGGGTCGGCATCGTTGGCCGTGAAGCGCGCTCGCATGTTCGAAGTCAGCGGCACACCGAGACCGGTCAGGTCTTCGTGGGTTATTTTTTCGTGGTGCCAGTTGAACCCGCCGTCAGTGTCGTGGCGTGCGATTTCGGTCCAGGCCGAGGCGCCGCCGTCGGAGGATATCTCGACCAGCAACATATCGACCCCACCTGTCGTGTTGGTCAGCATGAGGAAGTAAAGGTACTCGATGAAGCCACCCTGCGACATGTCGAAAACCGGCGAGGTCAGCCGTACCGCGCCATCGTCGACATCGGTGTTGCCCATGGTGTTGTGGGTCAGGAAGCACTGGCCGCTGCCGTCGCCGTCGGAAGCCGGATCGTACGCCCAATCCGGATCGTTGACCGGCACGCCGCGCATCCACTGGCCGCTGGAGGCGCCCAGGATTTCACTCGTCCAACCCTGATCGGTCTCGAAATCGTCCGCCATGACGCTGATGATATCGGTGGCCACAGTGGCTTCATACGGCGACGTCGGGCTGGGATCGTAAATTGTACCCATCGTGGTCTCATCGCAACTCACATAGAACTTCACGCGGCTGTCGCACGCCGCCGCGGGCAGCGTCGCCTCGTACAGATTGGCCGCGATCTCGGTCATAGGTGTGCTTACCCAGCCGTGTCCCTCCACGTCGTAGTACAACATGCCGCTGGCGGAGACCGGCGTGCCGCCGTAATTGCCCGAAACGGCAACTTGCACAGTAGACGTCTGCTCAGGCAGCAGTATCTCCGGCACGCCGCTCGGATAGCTGAACAGGATACCCGGATAAGGCCCCTCGGTGGCGTTGACGTAATAAGTCGCCGCCAGGGCGCTCTTGACCAGCTTGGTCATATAGACGAAATCCATCCAGGTCGTGCTGTCCTGATAGGTATGGTAGACCGGCGAGAACTCGTACTCGATAATGAACGTCGAAGTCCAGCCGTACTGGGTGAACGGGTAGTGATCGGACGCTGCGATATTGCCAGAGAGATAGCCGGTCAGGTCGAGCAGAGAATCCGCCAACCAATTGTAAAGTACGGAATAGTTCGTTTCGGTTCCGTGATAGACGGTCACGTCGCTGAAATTCCCGATCGATCCGATCATGTCCATGTTGAACATATAAACGATCGTATCCCCGCGTGCGAACGCCTCATCGGCGTAATGCCAACTGCCGTAAAGACCAAACTCCTCGGCATCAAAAGTGACGAAGATGAAGGTCATGTCGGTTTCGATATCCGCTAGTATCCGCGCTAATTCGAGGACGCCCGATGTGCCCGAACCGTTGTCATCGGCGCCGGGTGACCCGCTGACAGCGTCGTGGTGAGCGCCAACTATGACATGGTGGTTGGGGAATTGTGTTCCGACCTTGGTGGCGACCACGTTGTAACATTCGCCCGATCCGCCGACCGCGGCGGCGAAAGTATCAATCATGATCGAGTCATACCCAAAAGACAGGAACTTTCCTGCGATCCAGTCGCGGGCGGCCCGGCTGCTGGCTGTTCCCGCCACCCGGCCGTTGAACGCCTGGAGGGTGCTGTCATAAGAATAGAGCGAGTCCTGCACCACCAGGCCGATCAGGGAGTCCAGATCGACGTCGAGTCCGCGAACGCCCTTGGTGAATTCATCGAATGGTACCGTCGCCCGATATACTATGCGCAGATTCTCATTGTGGATCGCGCTGAGACCGGTCTCTCCTTCGAGCGCTGACAGTTGCGCCGGATCAACTCGATAGAGTCGAAAGCGGCCGTCCTCGTAAAGCAGCGGGTAGCGCTCCAGGTTGTAGTCGTCCAGCCGGTTGTCCAGCGCCAGTTCGTTCTTCTCAACCCCGGTGGCGAGCAGAGTCAGACTCAGGCCGCACTCTTGCAGCAAATCCGCCGCCCTGCCATCAGCCAACACCAGATAGCCGTCGGTCAATCGTGCAATCGGTTCGACACCGGTAGCGTCGAGTTGTTCGGCGTCGCTTTCGTTGGTCACGTCGACCTTGTACAGGTCGCCGGCCACGCCGGTGGAGGCCATGATCAGTACGGCCAGAAAAAGCAGAGATAACCTATTCATCCTAGGGGTCGCTCCTCTATGAGTGTGTACGATATAGTCTGTCTAAGGGGGTCGGCGATTGGCGGGAAACCGAGTACGGTGTTATTCGTAAGAAATCTGACAATCTGGATGGTCACGGCTTGCGTCAATCCTCTTCAATGTGCGGACCGCTGGGTAAGTAATGAAACAGTCCTAAATTTATCAAACTACTCCAATATAACCCAAATCCTGTTATAGTCTACCTAAAAGATGAACCCTCGGGTGTCCTAGTCTATGCAAACGCCACCCCTGCCAATGTAGTAGTATTCCGTCAGGTTCTAAGGGACCTGACCGACTTGCGAGACAAGAAACGCGGCGCATGTGGACATACG
>CBDUZQ010000296.1:0-3584 GCA_965371755.1 uncultured bacterium | reverse complement strand
GGAAACGTGTTACTTTGACGGAACAGAATGGGATATATTAGCGACAAGAAGCGAATGACGGTTGGTCGGATCGTCAGGAAGAAAGCGTCCTCTGAGAAGATCGTCGTGTTGACCGCGTACGACTGGTTCATGGCGAAAGTTCTCGACCAGTGTGGGATCGATATCATTCTGGTCGGTGACTCTGCGGCCAATGTCGTGCATGGTCACGATTCGACATTACCAATCACAATGGACGTTATGATTGCCCATACCGCGGCCGTATCGCGTGGGAATGAATCCGCCCTGGTCGTCGGCGACATGCCGTTCCTGTCGTTCCAACCATCTATCGAGACAGCTATCCTGAACGCCGGGCGGTTCCTCAAGGAGGGCGGCGCGCATGCCGTCAAGCTCGAGGGCGGCCTTGAGATGGTGCCGACAATCAAGCGGCTGGTTGAGGTAGGTATCCCGGTGATGGGGCATATCGGTTTGACGCCTCAGTCGATTCATCGTTTCGGTGGACCGAAGATTCAGGGAAAAAAGAAAAAGTCACAAACCTATCTCAAAGAATCAGCCCTGGCGCTTGAAGAAGCCGGATGTTTTTCGATGGTGCTTGAACTGGTGGAAACCGACACGGCGCGAGAGATCACCGAAAGCCTGAAGACATGCGCCACGATCGGCATCGGCGCAGGCGTTCACTGCGACGGGCAAGTGTTGGTCATCAACGACCTTCTCGGCTTGGGCGAGGGCGAGTTCAAACCAAAATTCGTGCGTCAATATGCCAACCTCTCCCCTATTATTTCAGACGCCGTCAAGCGCTTCATCGCCGACGTCAAAGCCGGCGACTACCCCGGTGATGAGGAGTCGTACGCGAAGTAGGGCGCGAGCCCTGCGCTCCTGACACAGATGTCGAAACCGCAGGGGTTTCAACCTACAAAGACTGAACAGAGGAAGAGGATTCTCGATGAAACATAGAATAGTCATAGTGGTAGTTGGCTTTGTGATGTTCTTGTCAACGGCAAGTACACAGACAGAATCACTCGTACTCCACTTTCAGGAACATCGTATAGGTTCGATGCCATCGGGGGTTCAAGATGACGTTATCAGTTCGGATGGTTGTCACTTAGCCATTGTTGTCTCGCATCAAGGTAAATGGCACGTGGAAATAGACGGCCTCCCGGGGCTGGAGTATGACGGGATACTCAGTGGTACACTTTCATTCAGTCCTGACGGTAAGCGAGCGGCCTATGGTGCCAGTAATGGCGACAAATGGGTGGTAGTAGTGGACGGCCAACAGGGACCGCAGTTTGATGGGATTGGTGAGGGCACACCCATATTCAGTCCTGACGGCATGCAAGTGGCGTATGCCGCATGGATTGGCGAGAAGATGGTGGCTGTAGTGGACGGCCAACCGGGGCCGGAGTATGACGGGATTACAACCCCCACTTTCAGCCCCGACAATAAGCGATTTGCGTATGGTGCCAGTAACGACGACAGATGGATGGTGGTGCTGGACGCACAGCCAGGAGCGGAGTTTGATGGGATTGGAATGGACATATCCATGTTCAGTCCCGACAGCAAGCGAGTGGCGTATGCCGCGTGGGTTGGTGAGAAGGTTGTGGCTGTCGTAGACGGCAGGCCGGGACCGGAGTATGACGGGATTACAACACCCACATTCAGTTCTGACGGCAAGCACTTGGTGTATGCTGCCCGTAATGGCGCCAATTGGGTGGTAATACTGGACGGCCAGGACGGGCCGGAGTATGACAGGATCCACGATGACACAGTCATATTCTCTCCTGACGGTCAACGATTAGCGTACGGTGCGCTGAAAGATGAGCATTGGATGATGATTCTGGACGGCGAACCGGGACCTGAATTCGAAGGGATTGGTGATCGTTCTGTCTTGTTCTGTCCGAGCGGTAGGCGCTTGGCGTACATTGCCGTGAGGAACGACAAATGGGTGATGGTTGTGGACGGCCAACCGGGACCTGAATATGACGGGATACTCAAAGGCACACCCATATTCAGTCCAGACGGCGAGCGTGTAACCTATGGTGCTCTTGATGGCGACAAATGGGTGATGGTTGTGGACGGCCAACCGGAACCAGAATTTGACGGGATACTTCTTGGCACACGCACATTCAGTCCCGATAGCAAACGAGTGGCGTATGGTGCAATGAACGACGACAGATGGGTGGTGGTGGTGGACGGCCAGCCGGGACCAGAATGTGACGGGATACTTCGTGGCACTCCCACATTCAGTCCTGATAGTAAGCGAGTGGCGCATGGAACACTGAAGGGTGACAAATGGGTACTAGTAGTGGACGACCAGCCGGGGCCAGAGTATGACGATATTGTGAGCGATGGCACCTTTTTTCATGCCGACGGAAGACTTGAGTTCCTAGCTATCAAAGATGACGGACTTTATCGAATCACACTTGAACCCTGAGTTGACGGTTGCAGATTAGCTTGACGGTGTCGGAACCGCTAAGGTTTCAACCTACAAAAAGCTCGCAGTGGGGCGCGCGCAGCGCCAAAAACACATTCATGTGTGGGCGGCTTGACCGGGTCACTCATTCGGTTCCCGCGGCCACCAGAGAAAGGGGTCGGAGCCGGTGTAGTCGGTTTGGTAGAATCGTCCGTCGTTGCCGGTGAAGATGACCGTGCCGGGACGGACGATGAGCGCCTTCCGCTGCGTCGTGGCAGCGAGTCTCCTGTTGTTGCTCGGTTGCCCCTGGCCGACGTAAACAGCCGTGTCGCTGGAGGTGTGATAAACCCACACCATAGTGGAGCCGGCGGGATCCCATGCCGGCCATCGCGCAGAGCCCGGCTGATCATGCGGCGCTATACAAAAGATGGTGTCGCGAACAGCGAACGATGCATCGCACTTGACGATTCCACCGGCGGTACCATCTACCGGAGCGAGATAGATGAACGTATCGCCGACCAGGGCCGAGGGATCGCGGCCCCGACCAATATGGGAGACCATTGATCGCCGGTCGTTGATCAACCAAACCGAGCTGTCGGCCTGTGCGACCAGCAGACTGTCATTGATGTACTGGATCGACTCGAAAGCGCGTCTGATGTTCGCAGAACTGCCGGTCTGTGACAAAAGATCGTAGTACTCGATCTCCCCCGCGTCAAGATAGGCGAGCGTCCGGTTGTCCGGCGCTATCGTCGGTGAATGTAAGCTCTCCCCCAGAAGCACAGTCTCGCTGGCCGGCCGGCTGATCGGGGCACGGTAGATACCGCTATTGGCGGGGGTTACCGTATCGGTGGCTATGAAGTATACCCACTGCCGGTCCGGTGAAAGGGTGGGTTCCGACTCGAACGAATAACGAGGGACATAATTGCCACCGGGACGTGTCGGCTTCTCAGAACAGCCGAGTATAAGGAGGATGACTGCGACAAGCCCAGGCACGATTGACCATTTGTCCAAGCACGAAAAGATCCTCCCGTTTGGTCGCAGAAAAGAAACTCGCCGGACAGACTTATCACTCAAGGTCATACCATCCTCCTTATTCATCGTCTATAGTAATGGACTTCAGGCGGAGAAGACAAGTGAATACGACCGATCGGCCTCGTAATCTAAGGTCGGGTGGCCC
>CBDUZQ010000295.1:0-3609 GCA_965371755.1 uncultured bacterium | reverse complement strand
CATCAGCTATTCACACGAAGATGGGATGCTTGCCGGGGAGATCACGAAGTACCTGGAGAAGCATGGCATAAGCGCCTTCCTCGCGCACGTTGACATTGAAGTATCCAAGGAGTGGGAGGACATAATTCGCAAGGAACTCCACGAGTGCGACATTTTCGTGCCGTTACTTACTGACAACTTTCGACCTTCAAAGTGGACAGATCAAGAGGCCGGGTTCGCGGTTGGACTCAACAAGACTGTATTCCCTTTAATGGTAAGAGACATTCCGCATGGCTTTCTTGAACGAATCATGGCCTTCAAACTCGACATCGACAACGTCGCACCTGCCTGCGAGGAGATTATCGCCGTCATCCGCAAAGACGAGAAGCTCGGTCCGTTGCTTGCGAAGGCTGTATCGCAGTCCTCGTGAGGCAGGATCCCTGCGATCCTGAAGAAACGCCATCCTGAGCGTTCCCACCAACGTCACCCTGAGCGGAGTCGAAGGGCGGCGTACCTCGTGGGCGTATACTGGATACTGGCTTTCGCAAGTATGACCATAATGGAGAAGATGGATTCCCGCGTGCGCGGGAATGACAGAGTGTGGGCGCGGGAATGACGATGCGAAGCAGTCCTCGTAAGCCAGGATCCCTGCGATCCTGGCATCATCGGCAGGTCTGCGGACAGACCTACCCTACAGGACTTCCGAAACGTCACCCTGAGTGTCTCCTCCCAACATCACCCTGAGCTTCTCCCCAACTTCATCCTGAGCGGAGTCGAAGGGTGGCGTACGCCGCCGCATCTTTTTGTTGTCGCCGGGTCGCCGTTGGGTTATCTACCCTCCATGAAACAACCGACTCTGCTCAACTGGATAGAATTGTCACAATCCGCCTTCCGGCAAAACATCAGCTCGCTGTCCGCGCTCGCTGGTGGCCGCACGTTGGCGATCTGTGCCAAAGCCAACGCCTATGGACACGGTCTGCCGGAGGTGATGCGGATGCTGATCGACCGGCCCGAGGTCGACTATGTCACGGTCCATAGTCTGGATGAAGCGCTGGTCGTCCGTGAGTCCGGCTGGACGAAATCGGTCATGGTCCTCGGGCCAATCTCACCGTCCAATCTGGGGGCAGTGGTGGAGCACGATCTCGAACCGATGATTTTCGACAGGCAGACTCTGGCTCTTTTGGGAAAGCTATCCGAGAAGAACAAGTGCTCTGTCAAAACGCACCTCAAGCTCGAGACCGGCACCAATCGGCAGGGCATAACTGAAAACGATCTACCCGCCCTGGCGTCGGTTTATCAGAAATATCCGGGTCTTGGTCGACCGCACGGCGCGGCTATGCACTTTGCCAATATCGAGGACACCACTTCTCATGAATACGCCGAGCTTCAGCTGAAAGAATTCAGGCGCCTGGTGCGCCGGATGAGCGCGCTAAAAATCAAACCGCGCCTTTTGCACACCGCTTGCTCGGCGGCTTTGATCCTGTTTGACAAAACTCGCCTCGACCTGGTCCGGCCGGGTATCGCCGCTTATGGACACTGGCCATCCAAAGAGACCTATCTTTCCTATCGCCTGCAGGGCGGCAGCAACGATCTGTTCAAGCCGGTGCTGAGCTGGCGCACCCGCGTGACTCAACTCAAAGCGGTACCGGCTGACTCGTTTATCGGCTACGGCTGTACTTATCGTACTA
This sequence comes from uncultured bacterium, assembly GCA_965371755.1. Lineage (GTDB taxonomy): Bacteria > Zixibacteria > MSB-5A5 > GN15 > FEB-12 > JAJRTA01. The sequence goes on along the minus strand of CBDUZQ010000295.1, from coordinate 1,942 downwards.
CGGCGCCTGCGAAGTTGGCGGTATTGCCGGTCGGATACGCCGACGGCTACGACCGCAAACTTTCCAATTTGGCCTACGTGCTCATCAAGGGTCGGCGCGCTCCGGTGCGGGGACGTATCTGCATGAACCTGATGATGGTGGACGTTACCGATATCAAGGGTGTGCGCCTCGGCGAGGAAGTAACCCTGCTCGGTCGCGATGGCGATGAGACACTTACGGCCGAACAGTTGGCCGCCTGGGCCGGCAGTATCAATTATGAGATCCTCGCCCGCCTGTCGCCGTTGATCCCTCGGGTAGTATCGTAGAGCGGCCGGTGCACAGTCATATTTCGACGACGTGTGAATCTATCGCATCGGACTGTACGTACGGATGGACATGAGGAGGACCGTATGAGCACCACGCAAATATCAACGAATGACGGCGTTGCCACTCTCATCCTGGCGCGCGACAAGGTCAACGCCATCAACGAAACGCTGATTGACGATATCAACAACGAGTTGGATAATCTGGAAGCGGACACAGATATCGACGGCATTATCCTGACCGGACGCGAGAAGTTCTTCTCGTTCGGATTCGATGTACCGGAGTTGTTGTCGCTGTCCGAAGAGGGGCTAAGACGCTTCTTGACCAAACACACGGCTCTGCTGTTGCGCTTGTTCACCTTCAGCAAACCGGTCATCGCGGCAGTCAACGGTCACGCTACCGCCGGTGGGTGCATGTTAATCATGGCTTGCGATTTCCGGGTGGCGGGGGAGAGTCGCGCAAAGATCGGCCTCAACGAGATCGACTTGGGCGTGTCGGTGTTCGGGGGCAGCGCCGAGATGCTGCGCTACTGGGTGGGGAATCGGTGCGCCGAGACGATTCTCAACCAGGGGAAGCTCTACTCAGTCGTCCAGGCAGCGAACCTAGGCATGATTGATGTGATAGTCCAACCTGATCGTTTGATGTCGGCCGCGACGGACAAGGCAAGGGAGTTCGGTGGCAAACCCAAAGCCGCCTATCGGGCGATCAAGAAGCTGATGCGGGGGCGCCTCGCCGCTTCAATTAGAAAAGGGGAGCAGAAAGCTCTGGACGCCTTTATCGAAACGTGGCATTCACCGGATGCACAGAAGATCCTGTCGACTCTCAAGATTCGTGGATGAGTCTTGCAGGCGCGCCTGTTCTTCGCGCTTCGCGCGCGGCAGGAGCGCAGGGCTCCTGCCCTACGATGATGACGACGCCCGGTGGCTCACCATTCATGGTGGGGTGATAACCAGACTATATCTGAAACAGGTACTTGAGCTTCAGGAAAAACTGCCGGGAGCCAAGCTTCCACTGTGGATCGACTATCGGCGGATCATGCTGGTCATCGGTCACGATCTTGTACTCACAATAGTCGTATGAACTACCGGCGTACAGCACCGAGAACGGGTTGATCTGGTAAGTTATCAGTGGGTCAAGACTCCAGACTTTTCCGAAATCATCATACTCGACGACAAGTCGCAGCGACAGTTCCCGGTTGAACTGGTAGCCCAACCGGGAGCGAGCAGTGTACCCGGAATAGATCTTGCCACCACCATCAAGTGAGTCGCAATGAGCATAGTTGAACCAGTTCTCGATAAACAGCTTCTCTGTCGGCTTCAGGTCCAGCCAGGCGGAGACATACGTTTCCTTGCTCATAACCGTATCAGAATAAGCGACTTGGTGAGCGTAGTTGATCGATCCTCCAGCCGACAGCCAGCTCGTGAAGGTGCTGTGGAAACAATTGTGAAGTTTCCAGACATTGTCAAACTCAACTCCGCCGTATCGTTGAGTGTACTTTGAGTAGCGGGGGTGGATGTTGGTGGACGCGACGTTTAGCCGGATGTCGGCTTCCAGCCAGATGTATCCTTCATTCATATCCCCGTTGTAGTTCCATTCGCGGGCAAAGGTGAAGTTGGGATAGATTCGCTCTATGATCCCC
>CBDUZQ010000294.1:0-3633 GCA_965371755.1 uncultured bacterium | reverse complement strand
CGAAGATGCGAGCCGCCATGAGGAACGGCCGAACCGATCATCCGGATCGCCAGTGTCCCAGTCAAGGTCAACGGAGAGGTAAGCGTTGGTTGTCGAGTCGATTTCGCTAATCAGATCAGCTTGGTAGCTGCTGTCGACGGTGGCATAGTTGTCAGAGAATTTCTTGTTGCCGCCAAACAGATGCCACAGATTGTGGTGAGCCGCGAGCCACTTGGTTTCCTCATAACTATAGCCAACTTGAAGCAGGGTTGTGTTCGCGGGTCGGAAACGCGCATAAGCCCAGCCGCCCTCTGCCTCATAGTAGTCCTTATAGTCCTCGCCGACCAGCAGCGCGAAAGCAGTGTTCTCACGGTCACTCAAGAGCCAGTCATCCTCCGAAACCAGGTGGCGGTAGTATTCCCCACCGATAGCCAGCGCCGGGTTCCGCAGGATTGTTTGCTCCAGGCCGAAATCGAAGCGCCACCTGTCCGATGCAAAGGCGTATGCTCCAGCCATCCAGATTTGGGGCAGGAGCGAATCAGGATCCTCGAACTCCCAGCCGAGACCGAGCAGCAAACCATCGACTCGGTTGTACTCGAGGGCTCCGGTCATGTCGAAGCGGTCTACTCGGCGACGGAAGCGATGGCGGCGTGTGACGCGGCGTTCGTCATGGGTATACATCTCGCCGTACACGGTGGCGTCTCGCGCCGCGTCGATCCGACCGGTCAGGGTAGCCAGATCACCTCGAGCCACCGCTGCCGGTCCTACGTACACATTTCCGAAAAGAGACAGTACGTCCTTGTTGACCTCGCCGTAGACCTCGATATCGCCAATGACACTGAGCGCAAGCCCTCGAACGAACTCGTCTTCCTCAATGACAATGGGTTGATCAAAACTGATTCGATTGCCTTTTTTGAGACGAGTCACGCGGCGCGATTCGCCGGGGATGGTCAAAAACGAGATGGCGAAATAATCACCCTCATCAAGTATACTGATATCGATGACATCCTCAAGATTGCGTCTCACCCCCTCCAGAATCAATCCGTCCTTGTCGAGAATGGGTACGCCGTCGGCACTAACGACCCCGTCGGCGACCGCAATGCTCTTACGAGAGAATTGAGTCGTGATTTCGCGATTGGAATCGGTAACGTGAATTGAGATATCGTCCTTGTGATAGACAATGCGAAACAGTTCCTCGTAGCGATCCGACCGTTGATAGTCCTGATAACCGGTTTCACCGAGAGCCGCCGCCGCATAAGCTGACAGGATTATTAGCATTGTTGAAGCGAGAACCACTATCCGTTTGGTCATAACATCCTCCGTTTTTCTAAAAGCATGAAACAAATTCCGTGCCGGCGAGTCAAGTTGTGATTCTGCCGCTGTTTATGCAGCACTTCTGACGGTGAGCGTGGTATCTTTACACACCCATGAACGGAATTTGTTCACGTTGTTGTGCAAGGGGGAGGCGAGAACTCTTGTAGGTCAGGAGGCCTGTCCTCCTGACGCGGAATGTCAGGACCGCAAAGGTTCTCGATTCGGTACCCCACCCAAAGCGGAGCGACAGGTGGGTTCCCTTTGTCCCCGACAAACCCGCCCGATGCTGACGCTTGGGGTGAGGAACCAGTTTTGTCTACAGCGTCGCCCTCATTCGAACTCAAAGCACGGACTGATCGGCAGGTCGCCATCCAAGAACATGTACTCGATGAGGCAAACCTCGTCAGAAACATCTACAACACCATCACAATTCCAGTCCGCCAGTAACACCGACGGGTGTGGCGCGGGACCACCGCAATATCTATAATCAACGAGGTAGACCAGATCGGAGATGTCTATTGCACAGTCAGCACTGTTGTCGATGTTGCCACGCGATATCGACAGGATCGCCCGGAAGGCGTCCACCCGGCCGTAGCCGTACTGAGTATTGGGGGGCGTGATCGTACCCCAATCAAGGTCCGTCACGGCGGAGTTACGCAGAATGTAGTACACCGCTGCAGCGTTCAAGGTCGAATCTTTAGCCAACAACAGCGCCGCTGTACCCGCTACTACCGGACAAGCGGCCGAGGTGCCACTGAAATGGCAGACATAGTCTTCATCATTGGCGCCCGGCGGACAATCCGCCGAGTTTCCACCCAAAGTACCCATCTGGTCCAGCGACCATACCGGGGTTGTATACCCGTCGTCGCTCGGCGCGACCATGTCAAGTTCCGCTCCGTATCTAGAGTAGCCCCAACGAGTATCAGTCAAGGTGACAGCACCTACAGCAAAGCACTCATCAAGACGTGATGGGTAGGCAACACCGTTGGGATCGGTATACGGCCAACGCGTGTTTCCGGAGGAGAAGATCACCGGACAACCGCGCCCGCCACGCCCAAGGTAGTACGCGAACTCACACGCTTGTGTTATCGCAGGGTAGCCGGGGTTACTGGGGTCGGTAAAGCTCCAACTGTTTGACAGAATGTCGGCTCCTTCCGTTCGGGCGTAGTTTATGGCGTCCGCGATATCACCAATGGAAAGACCTGTTGCATCACCACTGTCGTTGAAGATCTTCACCGGTAGCACATCCACGAACGGATCCATCGAGATCATGCCACTGGATGTCTGGCTGCCTTCAGAACTTGTGGTAGCGTGGGAGGCGGCGATTATACCAGCGGTAGCCATACCGTGTGATACTGTTCGGGACCCGGGCTGGGGTCGTTGTCATGAACATAATTCGGCCAATGACCGCAAAAATCACGACCGTCCAGCACCCGCGCCGACGGCAGGTCTTCATGACTTGTTGTCCCATTATCCACCACCGCGACGCTCACTGAGCGATTGAGTCCGGCGAAATCCCAGACAGAAGCGCTATTGAATTGACCGATCACTCTCTTTGTGTGTAGCTGATACTGATGGTAATAGTCGTACAAGGTGTAGCTGTTGGTCGCAATGGAGGCGCTGAAGTCTGGTTGGGCATATTGAGTCTGCTCCATGAGGTGGTACATGTTGGCCAACTCTACTAAACGCGTCCCGGTGGAATCGGTGTTCCTGATTGAATAGGCGTTCGGCATTCCAATCAACTCTCGGTCGACCACAACGTTGTTGGCGGCGTTAATACTGTCTATCCGAACACCTGATAAACTTGTATCAAAAGCGACCAGGATGTGTTCGCCGACTAGCATGGGATAACCGCTCGCGCTTAAGTAGTACGGTTCAACAAGGCAAATGCCGGTTAGGGCCGAGAGCGAATCGAGAAAGCTATCGTAGCCCGAGCCGGTGGTAAGCGAACAGGCTGCGAAACCATCAATCACATTGTCGTCCTCGATGATATCGACGATTCTTCCGATTTCGCTGAGCAACTGGTCCTGACCATCGGTGCCAAGACCTGGCTCGAACTTAATAAGCACCTTTGTCGAGTCGACGCCGAGCGGGGTGGCTCCGCCGTCACTGTACCAGAACTGCCCGAAGACAGACGAGCACAGGGCAAAAACCAACATCACCGCGCCAACAATTTTAGATTTGGAAAACATCTGTAACCTCCTTTAGAAAGTGTTAAGAAAATCACGGGCTACTCTGACACTTCAGCGGCTGCAAGAACCTGGCCCCATCGAGAATCAGATGCCTGACTATCTTCATTGATTGAACATCTACCGTCATTAGGTAAGGATATCCCCCACC
>CBDUZQ010000293.1:0-3675 GCA_965371755.1 uncultured bacterium | reverse complement strand
CCAGTCGTGACCTTTGTTCTGAGCCTTGATGATAGCGGCGGCGTGCACGCCGGTGGAGGTGCGGAAGGCATCCCGCCCCATGGCCGGGTAGTTCCAGGCAATAGGAGCGTCACAGGCCGTGGAGGCCAATTGGCAATACTTGGCCAGATTGGTCAGGTCGTTCTTGATGATCCCCTCAAGTCTCAGGTTGATCAGCAGCAGGTCCATGGCGGTATTGCCGACCCGTTCGCCGACACCGAGGGCAGTAGCGTGCACCCGATCGGCGCCCTGGGCGATAGCCATCATCGTGTTCGGCAGCGCCAACCCGCGGTCGGAATGACCATGCCAGTCGACTTTAACTTTCGGGTTGATCTTCTTGATCAATTTGATGATGTACCTCATGAGATAATGCACCCCGATCGGCGTGGCGTGACCGACGGTATCACAGACGCATACCCGCTCGGCACCGGCATCGATGGCCGCCGTAAAAAGGCGCTTCAAGGTTTCGGGGTCAGCCCGGGTGGTATCCTCGGTGACGTACATGACCGGAAGCTTGTTCTCGACGGCGTAGCTGACAGCCTCCTCGGACAACTCAATCATCTTGTCGATAGTCCACCCCTCGGCATACTGACGAATCGGTGAGGAACCGATGAACGCACAGGCCTCGACAGGGTATCCGGTCTTTTGAGAGATTTCGATCAACGGCGTGATATCCGCCTTCACCGTCCGCACCGCGCAGTTGGGCCGAAGCTTCATCTTGTTCTTGACGATGTGTCTTACCATGGCCGTGATATCAGCCTGCGCCCGTGGGCCGGAACCAGGCAAGCCGATATCAGCACACTGAATTCCCAATTCCTCCATCAACTCAAGAAATCCGATCTTCTCTTCGATAGTGGGGTCGGTGATGGACGGCGACTGAAGCCCGTCGCGCAACGTTTCATCATCGAGTTCGAAATCTTTCTTATGGCGGAACCGGAACTTGTCGTACCTATTCCAGTCATATATCAGTTTGTCTTCCGACAGTTCGTTCGGCATGGATCTATCCTCATTATGAGCACACTATTGATTTTTCGTGACGTAACTTCAAGGCGGCATACGAGCGCTCGACTGCCTTCTGCATATCATCGGCTTCCTGTTCCGACATGTACTTGAATCGTCCCTGCAGCTTGAGGTATTCCGCTACCGGCACAGACGATGTCTGACAGCTTAGACGAAGTCGCTCGCCTTCGTACACCTCATATAGTGGAAAGACATTCGACTCCACCGCCAGCCGGGCGATAGCGATACTGTCGGCCGGGTCGGATTTCCATCCCGGTGGACAGGGAGAAAACAGGTGCAGGAACCTAAAGCCTCTGGTTTCCCTGGCGCGCGCGACCTTGGTCTTTAAGTCATCAAGAAAGGCCGGTGACGCGGTAGCGGCATACGGAATGCGGTGCGCCGCCATGATGGCATCGATATCTTTTTTCGGCTCGCTCTTGAGATGCGAAGCCGGGGTCGTTGTGGTCCAGCAACCGAGTGGGGTGGCTGAGCTACGCTGCATGCCGGTGTTCATGTATGCTTCGTTATCGTAACAAACATAGAGGACATTTTCGTTGCGCTCGGCAATGGCCGAAAGCGCGCCCATACCGATGTCGAAAGTCGCGCCGTCACCGGCCCAGGCCATGACGGTGACGTTTTCACGGCCGGACATGTCCAGTCCGGCGCGCACGCCCGCGGCGGCCGATGCGGTGGCGCCGAAGGCCACGTGCAAGTAAGGCACCGGTGAAAGCGAGTGCGGAAAGACACCATCGGTCACAGCGGCGCACCCGGCCGGAGCCACCACCACCGTCTCGGGGCCAAGCACATCAAGCACGTGTCTATATAATATCTTCTCGCCACAGCCGGGACAGGCAGTGTGGCCATAGAAATCATGGCTGGCGCAGAATTCGTAATCCGGCGTATCGCTCAACTCGGATCTCCATTCAATAGTTGCACGTGATTTGTCACCGATTCAATCCTACCCAGTTAATGCCGGCCGGATCGGCTGTCTTGTTGTCGAGATCATCGCAAATCCTTTCGATATCGGCAACAGTTATGTCGCGACCTCCCAGCCCGCCGACAAACTCATAAACACGGTGATCCACGCCGTTGCGATGTAACGCAGCTCTCAACTCCTGCGCAAACACGCCACCGGTGCCGGGGGATAGGTTCCGATCAATGACGGCCAAAGCGGCTCCATCGGTTAAATGCTTCAACACTCCCTCAACCGGGAGCGGGCGCAACTGCCTGAAGCGTAGCAGTCCGACCTTGCGGCCTGACTCGCGCAGTTGCCGCACGGTATGATATACGGTCGAGGCGGCTGAGCCGGATGCTATCAGCAGGATTTCAGCATCGTCGGCGTAGTATGCTTCGACGGCACGGTAGCCACGGCCGAAAGTCTGTTCGAACTGTTCGTACGTTTGGTCGATGACACTTTGTGCCCGTTCAAAGGCTGCTTGCACCTTGTAGCGGAACTCCATGAACATACTCGGCATGGTGCCACCGGAGAACGTTCGCGGGTTGGCGGTGTCGAGTTTGTATTCGGCCTTACGCGGCGGCAGAAAGGCGTCGACCTGCTCCAGCTCCGGTATGTCTACTCCCTCATGGGTGTGGGAGATGAAAAAGCCGTCGTGGCAGACCATGCACGGGATCAGCAGTTCCTCGGCAATCCTGAAGGCGCAGATGACGCTGTCGAGTATCTCCTGATTGGACCAGCAGTAAAACTGCAGCCAGCCGGTGTCGCGTTGGGAGACAGAGTCGGTTTGGTCACACCATATAGTCCAGGGCGCGGCCATAGCGCGGTTGACGTTAACCATCACAACCGGCAGCCGCGCGCCCGATACCCAGAACAACAGTTCCTGCATCAAAGCCAATCCCTGCGACGAAGTGGCAGTGAACGTTCGCACACCGGTCGATGACGCCCCTATCAAAGTCGCCATGGCCGAATGTTCCGACTCGACCTTGACAAACTTGGCGTCCATCTCGCCCGAGCCGCAGATTTCCGAGAGCTTTTCGGAGATACTTGTCTGCGGTGTGATCGGGTAGGCCGAGATCACCTGCACGCGCGATAATTTAACCGCCTGCGACACGGTCTCGTTGCCGGACATCACACGATTCATGCCACTTTTCCCCCCTTCATCCCCAGCGTGCCACTGGGACACTCGCGGGCGCAGATGCCGCAGCCCTTGCAATAATCGAGATTGGCCCGGTAACCGCCGGGGGTGCGCACTATGGCCAGGTCGGGACAAAAGTTGTAGCAGGTGTCACATTCAAAACATACGCCGCAGGACAAACAACGGTTGGCTTCATCAATCGCGCCCGCCTGATCCAGTGCACCTCCGGTGCCGTCCAACGATGCGGCGCGTTTGGCCGTGTTGATGCGCGTGAAGTAGTTGAAGTTGATATCCTCAGGTCCGGCCATCTCAGCCGGTTTCTCCGGGCGTTCATACGGTACGCCCTTGAGGAATGCTGCAATCTGTTCTGCTGCAACCCGCCCGGAAGCAACAGCGTGCGGCACGGTTCGCGGATTGGGCAGGATATCACCACCGAGGAACAGCTTGTCGCGAATTCGCTGATCGATCTGCGAGAGGTCGAGTGTGCCGTCCGATGCATACGTCAGTCCGGGCGCGATATCCATGTCCGGGTCTTCACCGATTGCAGCAAAGACAACGTCCGCCA
>CBDUZQ010000292.1:0-3691 GCA_965371755.1 uncultured bacterium | reverse complement strand
TGGATACGAGCACACTGAAACGGAGGTTTCGATGATTCGATATACGGTTCTGTTGGTCGGAGTAACGGTTTTTGCAATCGCCTTTATCGCGGAAATCGGGTCTCTTGAAGCCGAACAGGTGAGCGCAACCGAACCGGTGATGTGGGCCGACACCACGCATATTATCACCGAGCCGGCCACCACCGATAGCCGCGAAACAACCCGTCGCAAACGAGACAGCTTCCTGAAGGATGTCAAGAAGCTCTCCTCGACCGCCTTCAACATAAGAAATCAATACATGGAGGATGTCGACACCGACGAGATTATCAAGGCGGGCATCAGAGGGATGCTCACTGATCTTGATCGATACTCCGTGCTGATGGAGCGTTCGTCGTACGAGGCGTTGATGGAGTCCACCCACGGCAAGTACGAAGGGTTGGGCATGCAGATAGACTCTCGTGACAATCGCATTATCATCATCACGCCGATTGAAGGCACCCCGGCCTATCGCAAAGGCCTTCGCGCCGGTGATATTATATGGGCTATCGACGGTGAGTCGACCGATGGCATGAAGACGGCCGACGGCGCCAAGCTGATGCGCGGCACAGCCGGGACCTCGGTGGTGCTTACGATCAAACGATCCGGCATCGCCGACATGATGGACTTCGAGGTGGAGCGAGCGGTGATCGAATTGAAGTCGGTACCGTATGCCGGAGTGATTCCCGGGACCGACATCGGGTACGTCCGTCTCTCGCGTTTCGCTGAAGAAACTTCGCACGAACTCAGAGATGCCATCAGCGACCTGAACGATCAAAACGTCTCAGCGCTTGTTTTTGACCTGCGCAGTAACGGCGGCGGACTACTCGACCAGGCCAAAGAGACCGCCGAACTGTTCCTCCAGCAAGGGCGCGAGATCGTCTATACCAAAGGGCGCTACGAAACCAGTGAACGTCATTTCTATTCCGAACGGGCACCGTTGTTCGAGGACAAACCACTGATTGTCCTGGTCAACGAAGGCACCGCATCGGCCAGTGAGATCGTCTCGGGCGCCATTCAGGATTGGGACCGCGGACTCATCGTCGGCGCCCCCACCTACGGTAAGGGACTGGTGCAGCAGATATTCCAGATTGCCAACGATGGTTCGATGGCGCTGAAGCTGACCACGGCCAAGTATTACGTGCCTTCGGGACGCTGTATCCAGAAACCGGAGACGCAGGCCAAACGCGAATCACACTCCGATCTGGCCCTGGACCCTGCCGAAGATGAAGAGGGCGATTCGTTGGCCATCTCTGAGGAAGAAGTGTTCTACACCAACAGCGGCCGAATCGTCTACGGCGGCGGCGGGATCGTGCCGGACATCGAGATCGAGTCGGACCTGTACAAGCCTATTGAGATTAATCTCGAGCGGAAGTCGCTGATCTTTGACTTCGCCATTCAGTATGTCGCCGACCATCCCGATGTCAATACCTCGTTTGAAGTGAGCGACGAGATTCTGGAACAGTTCCGTGCTTTCATCGCGGAAAAGGAGTTCGAATACAAAACGTCGTTGCAGGTGGCGCTTGAAGACTTGCGCGAAAGTGTTGAAGAAGAAGAAACCCAGGAGTTATTCGAGAGCGCACTGGAAGAGCTGGAGAAGCTCGTCGAGGTTGAGACGAGTGATGATTTCGACCAATCGCGTGAGTACATAGAGCGTTCGATCAAACGTGACATCCTCTCCTCTGTGGCCGGTCAGCGCGGTGTCTACGAAGGGCTTATTCTCAAGACCGACAAGACGGTGATGAAGGCCGTCGAGATTCTGTCGACGCCCGGCCAGTATTCGGACCTGATGGCCCGCGGCCAGACGAAAGCAGAACTTAACTAAGTCACACTGGAAAGGTTACTTCCAGAGCGCCGACCCCGGCGCTCTTTTTTGTGGGAGACAATTGTAAGGGACACTACTGGGTGTTTCAGGTGCTGTCAGGCGACTCGACTGACAGCCCCCCCTCTCCCACCGAAACTTCCAACCTCACCACACGTATGTCCCGACAGGACGCCGCAGAACTTATGGTTGACTAATGCACACCATCTTTGTTCCGTACGTCTAACTATAACGAAAGACAAAGCTGCTAACGGTTTTCTCACCGCATGGAGTTACTATGTATCACAAGCAGGTAGCGTTTCGATTTGTATCAGCACTCGCGCTGACAGTTCTGATCATCGCCGGCGGAGTCCAGGCGCAGGAGTTTTCATTCTGGGGCGGTCTTGAAGCCGGTCCTTATGGCGTCGGCTTTGAGACAATTGAGAAGTATGACTATTCGCGCGCCTTTCGTTCCTCAACCGACTACTTCGGCGAACCACAGGAAGGCGAGACGGCGCGACCAATACAAATCTGCATCTGGTATCCGGCCCAAAAAACCGACGGGCAGATTCCGATGGTGTACGGTGAGTACGCCTTCCCATATCCGAATAACAGCGACTTTTTCGGCATCGTCTCCACGCTACAAAACCGTGAAATCCAGGCCGTCGGATTCGTCTTCCAGGGAGATCGGGCGGCCCTTCAATCAGTAATGGATCTGAGTGTCACGGCTGTTCGTGATGCACCGCACCAGGACGGCGAGTTTCCGCTGATCGTCTATCACACCGGACATATCAGCGGCTACTGTCAGAACGCCACCATGTGCGAGTATCTGGCCAGTCACGGTTTCATCGTAGCCACTACCCATGCCCTCGGCACCACTGACATTAACGTCCTGCCGGAGCCAAGGGATATCGAGTCGCTCATTCGGGACAAGGAGTTCGCGGTAGCTCAATTGCGCGACTATCCTTCGCTGGACCATTCCTCAACCGGTCTGCTGGGTTACTCGGTGGGAGCGGTTGGCGCGCTCGTCCATCGGATGCGCAACGCCGACATCAGCGCGGTTGCTTGTATGGGTGGCAACTACCTGACGACCGACGGCGCAGCCCTGGTTGCAGAGAACCCATCCTATGACGCGGTAACGATGCATGTCCCCCTGCTGCAACTGTACACGGCAGGTGAAGACACTGACCTGATGCTGATGGACAGCCTGGTCTACTCGTCACGGCACCTGGTCGCATTCAGCAATCCGAACATGGCTGCCTTTACCCACTATACCGTCATGTCGACTTTGACACCGGACACCGCCGGGCCAGACCCTCAGACCCTGCGACGCGATTACGAGATGAGCTGCCGTTACGTGGAACAGTTCTTCAAAGCGTACCTGACCTCAGACGAGGCCTCTCTCGCCCTTCTCAACGCCGAACCTGGTGATGGCGCGACGTCAGAGTTCCGAGCCGCTCAGCCGTATCCTCCGACGGCCGACCAGTTCATCCAGATCATCCGGAACCATGGAATCGAACGAGTCATCGAATTGAACAAACAGTTCGGCCTGTCCAACCCCGAGCATCCCGTCCTCTCCGACCAACAATTCACTGGTCTCGGCTACGGCTTCCTGCAAAGCGGGCGGACTGACCCGGCCCTGGTGATTTTTAAGATGGGCGTCGATGCCTTCCCCACCTCGGCCAACGCCTGGGATAGCTATGGTGAAGCGAGTGCCGCCGCCGGTGACCTGCAGCAAGCCGTAGCTTGTTATAAGAAGGCATTGGAGATACTGCCGAGCGACGAGAACATAAACCCGGGGCTGAGAGACCTGATTGCCGCCAACGCACCGGTCGTAATCGAACAACTGGAGCAGCGCATTGCGGACGAGGCCGG
>CBDUZQ010000291.1:0-3712 GCA_965371755.1 uncultured bacterium | reverse complement strand
TGGAAACGAAGCAGCGCCGCCGGATGATAGGTCACCAACATCGGCACCCCCTCATATTCATGCCAGCGCCCGCGCAGTTTGCCCAGCGGGGTCGTCGTCTTCAAAAGCGCCTGGGCGGCGATGCGACCCAGCGCACAGATCAGTTTCGGCGCAATCAAGGCAACTTGTTCTCTCAACAGCGGGAAGCATTTCTCCATCTCGGCCGGTTGCGGATCACGGTTGCCCGGCGGTCGGCATTTGAGAATATTGGCGATGTATACTTCTTCCCGGGACAGCTTGATCGCGGCCAGTATTTTGTCAAGCAACTGTCCGGCACGACCGACAAACGGCTCACCGATACGATCCTCGTCGGCGCCGGGCGCTTCACCAATAAACAGCAGGTCGGCGTTGGGATTGCCCGCGCCATAGACTAACTTGTTACGAGTAGCGCCCAGGGGACACTCTTGGCAGTTCTGCACGGAATCGAAATGTGAGTCCAGCGATGCAAACTGTGGTTCCTGCGGTCCCAGCGGTCGTTCCTTTCCAAAGAGATCACTGACGGCCACGACGCGTTGACTCTCGGTAGCGGCCATCATCTGCTGATCCAACTCTGTCTCGATGGTGCTGGCGTTACGTGGTGGCAGGATTACCTCACCCATCCCCAACTCCACCTGGGAGGTCAAGGCTCGGCGCAGCATCTCCTGTAAACTCAGCGGTCTGTCGTCCATGTCAAGTTTCCTTGCAGAGTTAGCAGTTTACAACATCGACGCAATTATTTCAAGCAACTTGACGGCAATTTCAGTCTTTTTCGCCAGCGGCAGCGTTAGTGGTTTACGCTTTGGCCTTAGAATTGTCACCTGGTTGGTATCGCTGTCGAAACCGGTATCAGCACCAACCGTGTTCAGCACGATCAGGTCGAGCTTCTTCTCCTTAAGCTTCTTGCGAGCGTTTTCAATCGGCCGATCAGTCTCCAGTGCAAACCCAACCATCAGAAGCGGCCTTTTCGTTCTTCGGGCGGCGAGGTCTTTGAGAATATCTATGGTCGGTTCCAGCGAGAGTTGCATCGCCTCGGCGCTCTTCTTGATCTTGGAACCAGCCGGCTTGACCGGTCGGTAGTCAGCCGGGGCGGCGGCCATGATGAGACAGTCAGCATCCTTGACGGCGCTCTTGACGGCTCGGTGCAACTGCTCGGTAGTCTCGAACCTGACCAGCTTTACTCCCCCCGGGGCCGGCAGGCTGGTTGGTCCTGAAATCAGGGTTGTCTCGGCGCCAAGTCTTGTGGCCACTTCGGCCAGCGCGTAACCCATTTTCCCCGAGGAATGATTGGAGATAAAGCGCACCGGGTCGATCGGTTCACGACTTGGCCCGGCGGTGACGACTACTTTTTTGCCCGTGAGACTTTTTTTTTTGGCGGCAAGCCGCTTTTTTTACCCAGGCAGCTTTCTATTGCCGCATACAACTGCTCAGGTTCACTCATGCGCCCGACACCTGAGTCACGGCAGGCCATGTCCCCCTCCTCGGGGCCGACAAACTGATATCCCAACTTTCTGAGAGTGTCTACGTTGCGCTGGATGATCGGGTTGATCCACATCTGCGGGTTCATGGTCGGGGCAACCATCACCGGACAGGTTGACGCACAAACGACAGTTGTCAGCAAGTCATCACAAATCCCGGCAGCCACCTTGCCCAGGAAATTGGCCGTGGCCGGGGCGACAACCAGCAGATCAGCCCACTGGCCGAGATCAATGTGGCGAGTGGCGACAAACTCATCCGGCGGAAACATGCTCACCGCCACCGGCCGCTCGGACACCGTTTCCAAGGTCAGGGAGGTGATGAACTTGGTGGCGGCTTCGGTCATTATGACCTGCACCTCGGCCCCGCTTTTGGTCAGTGAGCGGATGAGATAGGGAACTTTGTAGCAGGCAATGCCGCCGGTGAGACCCACCGTAATCTTTTTCCCCTCAAGCGACATGGCTACTCAGTTAACCAACTTAAGACGGTCGGCTTTGATATCGAATGATTCGATGCTTCCAAACTCATCGAATTCCAGAAAGACCAGCGCTGAGGCGATTGCCTTGATCTGATCATGGCTGACCGGATCGCCGCCGAAAACAGAAACGCGCTCCAGTATGGTCTCAAACTGTTCGGTATCGATCAGCGAAAGATTAAGCAACTTCAGCAGAAAACCGTACGCTTCGGTAGTCATGCGTACCCGTTCGGTGGCCGTTAGAACCCGATTGGGCATGTGGATTTTCGGGAAGTCCGAGTACAGCCACTCCGGCGAGTTGTCGAAACGATTCCACAGCCAGAAGTAAGCGGACGATATTTCATTGTCCGAGTAGCCCATGGTCTTCAGGGTCGTAGAGAAATCATCGGTCTCGGCAAGTTGACCCTGGTTGTCTCGCATATAGTCCATGAGGAAGACAACAATTTCAAGAATCCGGTCGGTCATCAGGTATCCTTCGTAGTTACTCCAGTCATATAGATTATAGTAAACAGTCTCGCCGGACGCAAGTTCCGATTGAATTATGGACCAAGAAAAGATGTGGAAAGTAATCATGTAGGGCGGGTCCGTCTTCGGACCCGCCTTTGTTGGCGGATTTATCTTCAAACCTGCCCCACGACTGTTTTGTGTCATAATGCTTGAAATGGCGTGCGCCTGTGAAATCCGTAGGCCACGGATTAGTAGCTATGGTTCGCATTCTGCCGGGACACCGGCGACCGGGAACATGTCACCTTCCCGGAGTGTTGGAGAGGCTAACATGGAGAGAAGTGGTACATTATAACCTGCATAGGAGTTCAGGATGACAAGAACCAGCGCAATAGCTCTGGCGGCTGCAATCGCGGCTCTGGCGTTTTCGGAGGTCGGCGCGCAGCAAAGCCCGTGGCCGATGTTTCGCCACGATGCGAGACACACCGGCAGGACGAATTTCAGTGGCCCGGCGACTCCTTCACTTCATTGGACTTTTCAGGCTAACGATGCCATTACCGCCTCGGTATCTCTTGGCCACAACGGCACGATCTATGTGGGAGCCGGCGGGTATTACGGCGGCGGCGGTGATTCCAGTCTGTACGCTATCAACCCGGATGGAACCCTGAAATGGCAGTTCAAAACCGGTTTGGGTAACACCGGCGACCAGTCGGCGGGCATCTTTTCTTCGGCAGCGATCGGCGACGATGGGACCATCTACGTCGGCTCGCTGGACGGGCACATGTACGCCATCGAGGATTCGATAACGTACGGAAAACTCCGGTGGCAGACGAATCCAGGTAACTGGCCGTTCTATTCATCGCCGGTCATCGGAGACAGCGGTATCGTCTACGCCGGATGCCTCAACTTCACGTTGTATGCCTTCAATCCCAACGGGGACGTCCGTTGGTACTACCCCACCGGTTGGTGTATTTTCTCTTCGCCCGCCATCGTGGAGGACGTAATCTACGTCGGCTCCAAGGATCACAACCTCTGGGCTTTTCAGGATGCCATTCCTTACGGCAACATCGTTTGGACGCATTCGGTCGGCGTTTTCTACGACGGCCACCTTATCGATTGTTCACCGGCCATTGCTGAAGATGGGACCATCTACTTCGGAACCGATCCCTATGGCGCCGCCGGTGAAACCCCGGTCCCGGTGGATACCGTCTTCTTCGCGGTCAATCCCGATGGCTCCCGGAAGTGGAGCTTCGTAATGGGCGATGGTGTCGAATCATCACCGGCCATCGGCCCCGATGGCAC
>CBDUZQ010000290.1:0-3734 GCA_965371755.1 uncultured bacterium | reverse complement strand
CAGAATCCTTGCGCTCCGCCGGCGACCGTCCCTGCAATGCCGATGCCCCGATCACAACCCAGACAAGAGCCAGCGCTAAACAAGTGGCGCCTCTACGAGACATGCGGACTTCTCCACCTTTTTCCTTCTCGCCCACCGATCCCAAGCGGCAAGTCACGCCGCAGGAATTGTTGATCTACAAATCGGAAGCCACGGAAACCGTCGTTACGCACCCATCGCGGTTCTACGCGACGATACCGTGCGGGTGTTACATGTTTCCCTTTCATAATATACCGACAAGCGAATCAACGTCAAGCCTAATAGCCCGTGTGGTCCAGGGCTTCTCCCTGGGGTTCCAGATGTCGTTCGAATGTGTTTCATACCCTTCAATTCCCGCCTCAGTTTCACCCTAACCTCCGTGCTTTCGATTGCGCGACCAACACTGAAGCACCGCCTCGAGATTGATCGGTATCGCTTTGGCTACTGTGGGGCACCGAGCATAACATGTGACGCTGCCGGTCAGATTGAATGACGATAAGTCCCAACGAAAAACCCCGCTTCGCAGCGGGGCTTATCGTTGAACTGCTTTGTCTGTTGGAGCCTACTGCAAGTCGGCCTGCTCGGCGGCTTCCTTGAGTTCCGTTACATGCTGCTGAGCGTTGGCCACGCTGGTTTTGGCCTTGGGGTTCTTCTTGGCCAGCTTGATGAAATCGTTCCACACCTGAATGTTACGAGTGTAGTTTTCAGGATTACTGGACTCAATCGCCACAGCGTAGTTGTATGATGCCAGGTACTTTTTCGGGTTAGCCTTCAAAGCCGCCTTGAAGGCAGCGGCGGAACTTTTGAACTTTTCCTGTCCCAGGTACACCTGACCCAGCGCAAAGTGGGAGTTATAGTAGTCGCTCTTGAATTCGATCGACTTTTTGAAACCCGCCACGGCATTGGTGGTTTTCTTGGTTTTCTGATATCCCTTGCCGAGCATGTAGTAACTAAGGTGATCGCCGCCGCCCATCTTATGACACTTGGTAAGAGTCTCGATCAGCTTGGCATACTCCTGTTGGTAGAAATACGCCTTGCCGAGTTCTTTGTAAAGATCGGCGTTAGTGCCTTCGATTGCGATTGCCGCCTTGAACGAAGCCACAGCTTCCTCGCGTTTTTTCAGCTTAAGTTGCACGCGGCCAAGATTGGTCAGAGCAGCCGAGTTTTGCGGATCTTTCTCGGTCGCAGTTGCGTACGTATCGAGAGCTTTCTGATAGTCCTTCTGCTGGAAATAGATGGCGCCAAGATTGATATAGGCGTCCACATAATCGGCGTCCGCAGCAATTGCCGCTTTGTAGGCAACGACTGCGGCGTCGGTGTTACCCGCCTGCGCCTCCTGGATACCCGTGTTATAGTGTTCCTTGGCCTTCTCAGTGTCAGCCAGGGCGTTGCCGATGAGGACGCTTGACATCATCACCATCGTGAATACAAGCAGTGCATGTAGTTTCATATTTGCCTTCACAACCATGAACCTTCCCTTCATTCTATATTCAGAGCTTCTACAATTCAACTTCATTGGGGATTCACAAAAAGCGCTACAGCGAATCTCGGTGAGACTTGACTCCTGCGGCAATGTCGGCATGTTTCAGGGCCAGGATTCGCGCCGCCAGAATTGCAGCGTTCTTAGCGCCGGGCTTGCCGATCCCAACCGCGGCAACAGGTATCCCCGGCGGCATCTGCGTGATCGACAGTAGGGAATCGAGTCCCTCCAGTGCAGCCGGCAACGGCACGCCGATCACCGGCAAATTGGAATGGGCGGCGGCAGCACCCGGCAGCGCCGCCGACAGACCGGCCATAGCAATAATGACCTCATAACCATCCTCAGCCGCGCGCGAGGTCAAGTCCGCCGTTTGTTGGGGGTGGCGATGGGCCGAACTCACCTCGATCTTGTTCTCGATATTGAAAACTGTCAGTTGGCCGGCACAGATCTCCGCGTACTCCATATCCGACTTGGAACCTATAACGATTAGAACTTTACTCATCGAATACCTTTACGCTTCGATCGGTTTGGATGCCTTGAAGCCGATGTCCTTACGATACTGGGCTCCTTCGAACTTTATCTTATGTACCGTCCGATAGGTCCGGTTCAATGCCGAACGCAAATCCTTGTCCATTCCCATGACACCCAGGACACGACCGCCAGCGGTATACCATCGGTTTTCTCGCCGCGACGTGCCTGCATGAAAGACGTATGAATCGTTCTCTTGTTTACCGGTCAATCCGGCGATTTGAGCACCGGTTGCGTACTTGCCGGGGTAACCTCGCGAGGCCATGATGACACAGGCCGCCGCCCCGGGGTGCCAGCTAAGTCGCCCGATCGACGCGAGTTTTTGATTAACTACTGCCATCATAACTTCGTATAAGTCCGACTTCAACAGCGGCAGAACCGCCTGAGTTTCGGGGTCGCCAAACCGACAATTGAACTCCAGGACCTTGGGACCCTGCGGTGTAAGCATCAGTCCGGCGTAAAGCACACCTTTATAGCTGATGCCTTCCTCGTTCAGGCCGTTGATCGTCCTGGTGAGGATATGATCGCGGATCTGTTCTTTGACTTCATCAGTAGTGAAATTCGTCGGACAGTAGGCGCCCATTCCGCCGGTGTTGGGTCCGCGGTCACCGTCGAAAGCCTGCTTGTGGTCCTGACTGGGAAGAAGCGGGATAATCGTCTTGCCGTCGGCCAGCGCCATGATTGACACTTCCTGACCCTGAAGGAACGATTCGATGATGATCTTTGCCCCCGCCTGGCCGAAGGATTTTTTGACCATCATATCGACTATGACAGACTCAGCCTGCTTGTGATTTTTGACGATCACGGCGCCCTTGCCGGCAGCCAGTCCATCCGCCTTAATCACAACCGGAAACTCGACCGCTTTGCAAAAGCCTATCGCCTCCGCCGGATTGTCGAATACTTTGAATGGCGCTGTCGGAACATGGTACCTGCGCATGAACTCTTTGGCGAACACTTTACTGGCTTCCAGTCTGGCCGCTTTCCTGGAGGGACCAAACACTTTCAACCGACGACGGCGCAGATCGTCGACAATGCCGCCGGCCAGGGGATCTTCCGGACCGACCACGACCAGACCGATCTTGTTGCGATGGGCGAAATCCCCGATCGCCTTAAAGTTGTCCGGTTTGATGGATACGCACTTGGCTATCTGTGCAATCCCGGCGTTGCCGGGGACGCAAAACAACTTGTCTACTTTGCGGGACTGTTTCAGCTTCCAGACCAGGACGTGTTCCCGTCCTCCGGATCCTATTACTAATACTTTCATATACTCCAACAATCACTTCGAGTAAAGCTTATTAGTATACCCCTGCGCGGATAGATTTCAAGCTATTTTTTGTGGAATTCCTGCCTTAGTGGTACGGCTCGAAGTACTATTTCCCGGGCTTGGCAGCCCGGAATCGCCGCCCACTGAGGTGGTTTGGGATACGGGCGCGGTTGGGTTGGAATGAGAACGGCTTGTGGCAACGGCGAGAAACATTGCCGCGCTTTGAAATAGGGCATAAAGTTGTTGCTTCAGAATGGCTTGGCTGGTATATTTTTTGGTTCTGGTGGGTTCGAGCCCACCTTAATAGTATGTGAGTGAATATGACTGACAAACTGAAAGATCGCATAATCGAGTTGATAGAAAAGCCGCTCTCCGAAGAAGGCGCGGAACTGGCCGACGTGGCCTTGTCGCGATACAAATCGTCCACCACGCTGAGACTCTTCG
>CBDUZQ010000289.1:0-3736 GCA_965371755.1 uncultured bacterium | reverse complement strand
CTAACACTCAGCTAACAATGCGAACTGTTATTCGGGCTAACTGATTCGCGACGGAAACTTCGGTTCCCTCGCATCAGTGGGAAAGAGAGAACGGGAATTGGAGAAACAAACAAGAGTACGGTCAAGGAGGAGTAATCCATGACACTAACCAACATGACCAGCACAGCAAGGATGCAGAAGAGGGCTTCGGCATTGACGCCGTGGCTTACCCTGGTCATCATCCTGGCCCTCAGCGGCTGTCTGACCACATCGGTCAGCGCTGCCGATGGCGCTACCGGCAAGATCACCGGAAAGGTCTTCGACGAAGAAACGGGCGAGCCGCTTATCGGCGTCACACTCATGCTCAAAGGTACCATGGTCGGTGCCCGGACCGATCTGGACGGTAATTTCACAATCAAGAAGATCCCACCCGGCACTTATGACATCGTCATTTCGTGTGTCGGTTACACTCGAACCGAAGTGGTGTCGGTGGTAGTCAGCGACAGAGAAGCTGCGGTGCTGAATGTGGCCATTCAGCCGCAAGCCATTGAGTTGCAAGGTATCAAAGTCACTGCGACAGCGGTGCAGAACACCGAAGCTACCATGCTCAAGAAACGCAGCAAGGCTCTGACTATCAGTAACGCCATCAGCGCCGAGGACATATCCCGTTCCGGCAGTGGCGATGCCGCCCAGGCTATGAGCAAAATCACCGGCGCATCGGTTATCGGCGGGAAGTTTGTTTATATCCGTGGCTTGGGTGATCGCTATTCCAATACCAACTTAAATGGCAGCCCGTTGCCCAGCCCGGACCTTGAGAAGCAGGGTGTGCCGCTGGACATGATCCCGGCCGGTCTGCTGGACAACATTGTTATCGAAAAAACCTTCAGTCCCGACAAGCCAGGTAACTTCGCCGGCGGCAGCGCAAATCTGGTTACCAAGGACTATCCTTCGGAACGTACTCTGAACCTGTCAATTGGCACCTCTTACAACACGGTTGCCACGGGCAACTCCAACTATCTGACGCACGATCGCAGTTCCACCGACTGGCTCGGCTACGACAACGGTCATCGTGATATCCCGGATTACGTCAATACCAATTCCGATCTTCAGAGGCAGTCGGGCGACGTACCCGGTTTTCTTGATGTCGTTGAAACGGATACCGCACGCATTGAGTTGGCCCACTACATGGACACGTCCAGTCGTTCTTTCAAGCCTGAGATGACACCGTCGGTTCGCACGGCCCCTCCGGATCAGAGCTATTCACTGTCTTACGGAGATCAACTGTCGGTTTTTGAACGTCCGTTGGGCGTTGTGGCCAGCCTGAATTATGGCCACAAGTACCGCATGTATGAAAACGGTTTTGAGGGGCGTTATAAGGCAGCGGGCACGCGCCCCAAGCGGTTGACGGCCTCACACGAGTTGAATGAAGCCAAGTCCACCGAGGAAGTCCTTTGGGGCGGACTGATGGCGATCAACTATAGCTTGGCCGAGCACCACAAGCTCAGCGCCAGCCTCATCTACACGCGCAACGGCGAATCCGACTCACGGTTGCTCGAAGGCGTGTCCCCGGAATACTCCGACCCCAATGAGATCTACCGGGCCAGGACTTTGAGTTATAAAGAGCGGAAGCTGTACTCCCTGCAGTTCGGTGGTTCCCATGTCGGCCTGCCCTGGCTGGGTACCGATATCCGGACCAGTTGGCAGGCTTCAATCTCCCACACCAATCAGAATGTGCCGGACTGGCGCAGTTCCTCCGACGAGATGATACCTCACCTAGTCGAAGATGACGAGACCGGTGACCTGGTTTGGGATGGTACCTACGACTACGTGATAAACTACAGCCGATACGGCAAGCCGATTCGCGTGTATCGCAATACCGACGAAAGGAACGAAGAATACAAATTGGATTTCACGATTCCCTTCGGTCGACTCACGCGCTTCAAGACCGGGACGGCCTTCCTTACCAAGGAACGGTCACATCGCGAGCGGAAGTTTATCTACTTGATCACTGATCGATATAGTTCGTATGGCGGCGATTTGGATGCTTTCTTCTCCGACGTCGGTATTCGCCACATAAGGGAGTACGAATACAATGATACGCTCCATTACCAGTTCGCCTACAGCAACTTCCTGAGGGAAGATGTCGAGTTGCGCAACCAGTACGACGGCACTCAGGATGTCCTGGCCTTTTACGGCATGGTCGAGTTGCCGCTCTTCTCCAAACTTGCCTTTGTCGGCGGTGTGCGCTACGAGACCACGGATATGGTCTCCGAAAGCCACGACGACTCATACGATGCCGGCACCATAGACGAGAACCAATGGCTACCCTCGCTGAACTTCATTTACAAGGCCACTCCGGATGTCAACATCCGGGCTTCTTACGGTCGCACGTTGGCCCGCCCGACCCTTCGTGAGATGTCACCGCACTATTCCGAGACGTTTGGCCTGGGTCGCAAGACCTCCGGTAACGCCAACCTGGAGCAAACCCTTATCGACAATCTGGATCTGCGCTGGGAGTGGTTCATACGCCCCGGCGAAGTCGCGGCCGTGAGCGGTTTCTACAAGAGTCTGAAGGAGCCGATCGAAATGGGCTTCCATGGAAACAACGGCGCCATTCAATCGCAAAACGCGGACCGTGCGACGCTATATGGCGTGGAGTTTGAGTTGCGCAGTCACCTCGATCGTATCTGGTCCCGTCTGGCTAATTTCTCATTTGGCGGTAACCTGACACTGGTGCGTTCCGAAGTCGCGATTCCGGACGAGGAGATGGCATTACAGCGCTGGTATGATCCCAACGCCAACGACACTCGTCCGTTGTGGGGACAGTCGCCCTATATCGTCAACGCCGACATCGCCTATGAGAATTTCGAGCGAGGTACTTCTGTCTCGTTGTTCTACAATGTGTTCGGCCAACGCATGGCCTTTAACGCCGACTTCCCAACCGGCGACGTCTACGAACAACCCCGAAACCAGCTCGACCTGCTGGTCTCGCAACAGCTTTTCGGCGGTCCTAAGTTCAAGTTCAGCGTGAAGAACATCCTGGGCGAAGATGCTAAGTTCGTTCACGAACGCCTGGGGACACCCGAAGACGATGCTGACGGCGAGCACATCTATAAACAGTGCGAACTAGGCATGACCTACTCGGTCGGTGTGAGCTATCAGCTCTGGTAAGGACGATGACAAAAGCACCGATGATCTCTTGCAAGCAGAAAAAAAGCTCACATATGAGCGTGTGTGAACAGGTTTACAATCGCCATGAGAGCCACACATTGGCGCGCGTAAGCTGCAGTACCCAGAAAGAACTGATTCCGAGGCAAACACGAATTATTGAAAGGAGAATTAGTAGGAGTCTAAACACACGTGTAACGCACAGTCGCTCTAAGACTACAACAGCTTTTTTCTCGAACAATCAGCTTTCCGTGAGATCAACAAATCAAGGCACGCGAGCCGGTGTAATGCCGGCTCCGCTGCCTGCAAGGAGGTAAACAAGTGTTTCGCAGCATACTTACGATACTCATAGTGCTAACGGTGGCGGCGGCGGCCTTCGGCCAGACCGGACGACCCGTGGTGCCCGTGCACGACGACAGTATCAAGGGGGGTATGAACTACTGGTACTCCGATACCGTCTACAATCTGAAGGAATTCGTCTTCGTTGAAGACGGTGAGGTTCTCATAATCGAGCCTGGCACGGTTGTCAAGGGCGATCCGGGTCTGGGTTCTGACGCCAGCGCTCTTATAGTAGCTCGAGGCGGACGGC
>CBDUZQ010000288.1:0-3772 GCA_965371755.1 uncultured bacterium | reverse complement strand
GTAAGCAGGAACAGGGCTGAGGTTCCTTCGGTGACCTCTGACTGCACCTCCTTGATGAACTTGTCGTCGATGCCATAGTCGGAAAAATGACCGGCTAACGCCCCAACGGCCGCGCCGACGGCCAAACCAAAGAAGGGGATAAAGAAAAGTAGGCCGAACAGCAGGCCCCAGAAGGCGCCTCCCAGGGCGCCCGCTCCGGTCAGGCTCTGCGCCTGATGGGTCTTGGGCTTTTTCTTGCCGGGCTCCCAATAGACGATGGCCGCGTCCTCGATGGTAACCAACTGCTGCTTGCTCAGACTCTCGAGCTTCGTCAGGGCCTGGCCGGCCCCCTCGACTGTATCAAACTTCCATACTGTTAAAGCTGCCATGACTGAATCTCCTTATTCAATTGATAAAAATAGGACGGGTCTTGCGACCCGCCCAACCTCTTAAATGCCTATTCGGTCTTATCCTCTTCCTCGGCCGCTTCGTCTGACGCGGCTTCCTCACCTTCGGCCGCGGCATAAGCATCGACGACGACCTCGCCTTCTTCGGTGACCACACCGGCCTCATAGGCCGCCTCATCCTCGGTGGCGGCAGCCACTTCGTAGGCCACGCCTTCTTCGGTAGCGACGGCCTGGCCGACGACGACACCTTCTTCGGTGACCAACAGGCCCTGGATGTCGGCCGCATCCTCACCGGCCGCCATTCTCTCGGCCACGACGCCTTCTTCGGTCACGGCGAAGACATAGGCTACATCCTGACCGCCCCTGAGTGTGTCGCCAATGTCGGTTGACAAGCCGTAGACCGCCTCGGCCAGGCCCTTGTCGACCTCTTTCATCGTCGCTTTATCGACTTTGACTTCTTCGAAGACGGCGATGATGGCCGAGTTGCCGGGCTGTAGGACGTCGCCGAGTTGCTTCAGGCGCTTATTGTCAAGACCAGAATCAATAACTGCCGCACCGGCCCCGCCGATAACGGCGCCGGCCGCAGCGCCGGCCGCCAGGCCTGCGGGCCCGGCGAGCAGACCAAAAGCTCCGCCGACGACAGCACCGACGCCAGCGCCGACGCCGCCTCCCATATCACCGGTCTCCTTGACTTTCACCTTGCCCTTTTCATCCTTGCGGATGACGGCCACGTTGCGATAGTAGAGTTGGTGTTGCTTCTTGGCCTCCTTGAGCGCGTCAGCTGCCTGACCGGCGGCCGCTTCCTCATGGAAAGCGGCGATTACAACTTGAGTAGGTACCTTTGCCATTTTTTGTCTCCTTTAGCGATACTATCGAGCCAATAAAACTTATGACGTGAACCCCTGTCTCTCATTGTTCTGTTCCAGTTCACGATTAAACACACTATATGCACCAGATTTCTCGTCTTGCACCACTCATATTCCGGCGCGTTTCGACGGTTTCAGGTGGATTCATTGAGGATCTGGGACCGGCCGCCTGACAGTTCTACTGTTGCTATTGCTGCCTTAAATCTCGTGGCGATTTCTGACTTCGTTACCCGAGCGCATTGCCCACTCGATTGCGTCAAGAAGCGCCGTACCATCAACGGGTTTGCGAAAGAAGCCCAGGGCATTGAGCTTCCGCGCTCTTTGCCTGGTTCCTGAATCGTCGTGAGCCGTCACGACGATGATCGGTGGGTGTATACCTCGCACCTCGAGTTCTGCCTGAAATTCCTCAATTGATGTTCCGGGTGCCCCTGGGTCCAGGACCACACATCCGGGCACATCAGATCCAAGGGCTTTAAAGAAATCGTTTGTAGAAGCAAAGTCGCGGACGTCGTAGCTTGCTGTGCGTATCAGGCGCGCCATCCCTTTCCTGGCAGACAGATCCTCATCCACCACAAATACACAGTCCACGTTGGTCATAGTGGCATGATACACCCTGGGGAAGCAGGGCGATATAACATCTTAGTGGTATATGGGATAGGAGAGGAAAGGCGCAGGCGGTAACTGCGCGCCAGCCGCCGCTGGCACGTCAGCTATGCTGGCGCGGTTACCGGCGTTGAGGTTGGTTGGGTTCGATACCGGCTTTCTCGCACAGGCGTACGAGATCGGCAACTGATACGATCCCGAGTTTCTGCATGACCCGGCCGCGGTGGATCTTGACCGTTTCCTCGGAAATGCCCAGTTCGGCCGCGATCTGTTTGTTCAACATGCCGGTAGCCACGTAGGTCATGACTTCGTACTCGCGTGGAGTCAACGAATCGATCCGTTCATTGATGGAAGAAAGTTCGGCCCTTTGAGCGCGGTTCTCGGCGTCTTGGGCCAATGAAACGCGGATGGCTTCCAGCAGGTCGTCCCGGTCAACGGGCTTGGTCAAGAAGTCAACAGCTCCCTGTTTCATGGCCGTTGCCGTCGTTTCAACATCGGCATGTGCAGAGAGATAGATGATCGGTATGCTATATTCAGCCTTGACCAATTCCGACTGGAGTTCCGGTCCTGTCATTTCCGGCATTCTGACGTCCAGGACAATGCACCCCGGTCCGTCGCTTTTGCCAGAAGCCAAGAAGTCTCCGGCGGATGAGAACGATTGCACATTCAAACCGGCCGCACGCACAAGACGGGTGAGACCCCGACGGGCCGAAGGATCATCATCAATGATAAAAACCGTTGGTTCGCTCACGCTTCATCTTCCTTTTTGGGTACGGGGAGTGCAAAGCCCACGCGAGCGCCTCCCTCGGGCCTGTTCTCTGCCCACATGCGGCCGCCGTGTGCTTTGATGATCGAGTTACTGATCGCCAGGCCCATTCCCGTGTGGCCGGGTTTCCAGGTCGCCAAAGGTTCGAAGATACGATCAATTCTATCGGGGTCGATCCCCGATCCATTGTCTTCTACCCAAGCTTTGACCTCGGTGGTATCGTATGCCGTCACGATATGGATTCGGCGATCATCACGCGCCTTGTCACTCATAGCCTGGTTGCCATTCATAACCAGGTTAACCAGGACCTGTTGGACCTGGACCTTGTTGCCATTCACCCATGGAATAGATGAGGCATACTCTGTCGTTAGCACGACACGTTGTATGATGAACTCGCTATGGAGCAATTGTATTGTTTCTTCGACGATTTCGTTTATGTCGACGGGCAAAAACTCCACCCTCTGCTCGCGATAGAGTTGGCGTAGATTGCGTATGACATCTCCGGCGCGTTTTGCGTCGGCTACGATTTCGGCCATGATTTCTGCCATTTCCTCGTCTTCCCACTGGCCATTCTGAATCATCAGTTCAGCCGCCTGCGCATTACTGAGAATGCCGGTGAGCGGCTGGTTCAATTCGTGGGAAATTGAACCGGTTAGTTGGCCCATGCTCGTAGCGCGATCCACCCGAGCCAAGGCTTCCCTTTGCTCTTGTACATTCTGCTCAGCGTGCTTGAGTTCTGTGATGTCCATATAAATGTTAACTACGTAGTCGATCTCCCCATTCGCATCCTTAACCGAATACAGGTGACACTGAACCCAGCGCGACCGGGCTGTTATATGCTCCAATCCCACTTCTTCCGCTGCTCGGCTGGCATGGTATTGAATCGGTGGCAGAACCACGGGCTGTCCCGAGAAGGCTCTCTCAACCAGTGGCGCAATACCGAGATCTACAATCTGATTGTCGTTTAGCATATTGTAGTTCGCCAGCGTTTGTGCGGTCTCTTCCTCGCTGACGCCCCAGAGCCTCATCCAGGCAGCATTCACCTGGCTAATCTGCCCGTCGGGCGTCAAAATCTCAATAGCTAATGGCGATCGCTCCATGAGACTCCGGAATTGCTCTTCGCTTCTCCTCAGCTCTTCTTCTACTTGCTT
>CBDUZQ010000287.1:0-3797 GCA_965371755.1 uncultured bacterium | reverse complement strand
TCCCCGGTCAGCGACACCACCGTTGTTTCCGGTGTCTCCTTAATTTCCTTCGTCCTCTTTCTCAAGTAGGCCGTCTGGGCAACAAAGAATGCCCGGTTGGCCCGGAGATAAAAGAACAAGGTAATAACGCAAAGCGATCCGTCCAGGATTACAATTGCCAGGTAGCTCAAGAAGTAGTGGTGTACCAGGAAGAAGACCAGAGCCGAGAGAGCCGATGCCGCCTTCGATACTATAACCGGGAAGACGTAGCCTTTGCCCTTTCTTACGTTGTGGGCGGCCATGAAGCACAAAACAGTAATGGTCATCATCATGGAGAAAGCCAGGGCTACCCAGAAGTTCTCTTGATTCTCGGGTGTCAAGGGGAGACTGGGGAGGATATACGCCGACACAGTGTTCAGGAACCTAATGATCGGTACCGGCACGATGGCGAAGGCAAACCCGAACACCATGTAAGTGAAGCCACTTATCAACATCACGACTCTTAGCTGCCGTTCGTTTTTCGTTATTGGAACCATTGACGACTTCTCCTTCAGTGGGTGTATCAAAGCGGATGGTGCAGGACCGCCTCGTTGGGTTGACTGACATATAGATGAACCGTTCGGAAGCTCACCGGCGAGAAAACCGGACAAGAAATACTGCGCCGTGATCTCCAGTGGCCAGCAGCCCAGGAGCAGGAATAGCGGGGGGAAATCCGGATCGTAGGTAAAGGTCCAGATACCGCTGCCGGTAGACCCGGCGTATTCGCTTATGGTGCCGACCGCCACGGCCGCCAGCACCAGGCCGAAAAACTCGGAGAAGTCGAGCCTGATCGATACGAAATACACAACCACCAGAAGCAAAGCGTAAAATATCCAGAACTCAGCACTAGCCCCACTCCGATACGGCCCCAGGAAAACGAGGCCCAGGATCGACACGATAACCACCAGGACAGCATTGGTGCCGTTGGGAACGGCCAGCTTCAATGAGGCGATGGCTTTGGCCACCAAGAGTCGGCCTGCGGCGAAGGCCACCAGACCGCCCAGCACCCATGCCCAGACCCCGAAGATATACGACGACCGAGCATACGACCAGAAACCGTCGACAACACCGAGCGTTTCCTTGACATACTCGATCATGAAGATGGTCAGCACGAGCGCCACCAGACGCTTGGTGGAAATGTTGCAGGCCAACCAGATTGCTACGGCGATCGCAGCCGCCAATACTACCCAAAACAGCGGCGAGATCAACTCAATATAGCTTTCCTGGTAGCCCGTGAAGAACGTCATGAAGGCCACCAGGGCCACCACTAACAGGTTCACGCCACGGGAAATGCGAACGCCCACAAGCACCGTCCTTTCCTCTTCAGCCGATGACGACTAAGTTGATCCAAACGATTCTCCCGGCCGCGACAGGGAACCCATGCTCCCGATGTAACAACCAAGCCCGATGCAGATGCGAAATCTTTTGAAGCGTTTTCTGCATCAATAATACCACCGGCGATTCCGAGTAAGCAAGCTTTTTCTCAGCCCGCTCTGTTCGGCCCACAAAACGCTGACCGAATACCCGGAACCCTCGAGTTGCCGGCGCGTCTCGGGAATTATCGCATAAATTCATGGAACCTTGATTAGTCGGCTGTGGTTAAAGAGTCGACAGCTCTGATTTGACATTCTTGTAAAGCCCGTTGGCGATCCTCCTCCCGCGCCGGCGGGCTTTCCCTTATTGCACCCCATGAACAGTTCGCGTAACATCTTACGACGCCTTTAGTTTGCTGTGTCACCTAATGTTATGGTTCGTCCCAGCCGTGAGATCCGGTTCTGCCGAGCGCTATTGCCCGATCTCTGATCCAAAAAAGACTTGTCAAATCCAATATCATCCGTATTTTCACTTGTAAGTCAGCTAACAAGCCCGGCTGCGAGCGGGCGACGCGCAGCCAACTACATCTCGGAGGTTGATACACCATGACGGTCACGCTAAGCAAACTCCTGGTACTTGCTCTGGGGGGATTACTGATAATGGGGG
Organism: uncultured bacterium; assembly: GCA_965371755.1. Classification (GTDB taxonomy): domain Bacteria; phylum Zixibacteria; class MSB-5A5; order GN15; family FEB-12; genus JAJRTA01. Next base: position 1,799 of record CBDUZQ010000287.1, on the reverse strand, counting down.
TCGGCGGTAACGTTTCGGCAGCCAATAACGTCGAGGTGTTCGTCGACCTTGACGGCGACGGGTTCGACGACAATGAATCCGATGTCAACAAGGACGGCGTCCCGGACCTGGTAGTTCCGGTAGAGGCACCTCAGATGTTGGTTTCGGCCGATGATATTTTCGGCGGAACTGCAACCGCGCCGGCCAAGGCAACCAAGAAAACCAACGCGCAACATTTCGGATTGCGGAGTTTCTCGACCCGCGCGCAGTCAGTCAGCCGCAGTGGCTTGAAGTGTGGATTCCCCGACGAGCAAGGCACCGGTACGGCAGCCGGGTCGGCGGCTTGTCCGGGGGGCGTTTGCGGCATATGAGGTCCTTCACAAGTCACTTCGGTACATCCGCCCGCCTTGCAGCAACCTTCCTTCTGTTGGGATTCGCATCCGTTCACGGCAACATAGCTCTTGAGATTGGGGCCAACGAGGGATACAATGGCAACCTCTTTGATGTCGCCAATCGTACCACCGACTATTCCACCGGAACGAATTTCGGTCTGAAGTACTATCCGCTGAGCAACCTTGAGTTGTCCGGTACAGGTGATTACACCAAGTACAAGGAGACAGATGCGCTTTCCAGTTTCGGTCGCGGTGCCAAAGCTATATTCATTCCCACCGCTGCCAATGCGCGTTTGTCTGCCCATTTAGAGAGCAAGTTCAATCGCCAGTCGTATGAAGGTGACTCCCTCCAGCGCTACAATACGAACACATTTGAGATCCTGAGTGCCCTCGGCTACCAACTGAATCCCCGGATTCACTTGCGCGGCAGCGCCAACTGGCGATTCACGGACTACAGTGAGACGGTGGCTGGCGACGGCGTTATCAACGACAGAATCGATTTGGATCTGATAGCCGGCGCCAACTGGAACGTCTTTGGCTCCAATGTTCTCGATATCGAATGGGGCATGATTCAGACCCGTTACGACGAGGACACCCTGGCGGAATTCCTGAATTTCGACGAGATGAGATTAGATACAATGGAGGTGCCGTATGGTCGACGTGTTCGCACGATGCACTTCTCTCCCACTTTCTCTCGACCACTGGGCGATAGAACCGGCCTGAATATCACACTGGTCTACCGCAACTTCGTCTCAGGCGAGGATGTGACCGTACGAGGGGCAGCATCCGGGGTTTTGGACCCGCTGTCATCTCTGTACGAGGGCTTCGGTGGGTTCTTTAAGGTCAAGACTTTTCTGATTCCAAGAGTGATCACGGAGTTCGGAGTGGGCTATTGGGACAAGACACATCTCAAGACCGAGGAGCAGGTTTGGGTGCCTCATCCTGTTTTCCCGGGTGATTCTCTGCTGGTTTACGAGGCGACCGATCGCGAAGACGATCAATCACGAGCTTACTTGACGGTCACAGTACCGTTTCCGGACGGTCCGGGTGGTTTCTACATCGAACCCTCGGCCAAAGTCTCTTATCGCGACAACTCATCAACCCATGAGCTTTACAATTACTACGGCTGGAACATTTCGGTGGGAGTGTCATTGAAGCGTTGAGCCGAGCGGTTTTATACTTGACATGATCGACAAAATTAGTATATTTTACGCAGTGTAAGTCATTGAACGAAAACAAGGAACCACATTAATTCATAGAGACACGAAACAAGAGGTAACACCAATGAGAAGCGGTATTAGGTTAACGGTCAGCTTCGTCCTGATTGCGGCGTTGTTGATCACTCCTGCTGCAATGGCCATCGATGCCACACCGGCGCCAGAGTACAACGGCGATCCTATCGAAATCGTCCAGCCGGTAACGAGCGGC
>CBDUZQ010000286.1:0-3805 GCA_965371755.1 uncultured bacterium | reverse complement strand
GCCACCGCAGTGGTAGACGTGAAGATATATGGCTCTGTCAATGAGTACGCTAATTCATATTACACCATGCAGTGTGCTGACTTTACAGGGGATGCGACGCCGGATATTCTGATCGGCGCTCCCTTTGGCTACAACCTGGCTTTGGCCGCAACCGGCCGGTTTCGCGTGGTTGACGGCGCAGCGCTCAATGACGTAGACACTGATCAGGATGCCGTGGCCGATGGCTGTGATAATTGCCCGGATGACTTCAACCCGATGCAGACCGACTCAGACGGTGACGGCGTCGGCGACGTCTGCGACAACTGCCCGGACGATTCCAATGCCGATCAAGCCGATGGTGACGGCGACAACGTGGGTGACGTCTGCGATAACTGCCCGAATGAGCCAAATGAGAATCAGACCAATTCGGACGGCGACACGTTCGGCGACGCCTGTGACAACTGTCCGGACGTTGACAATGAACCTCAAACCAACTCGGACGCCGACAGCCATGGTGATGCCTGTGACAACTGTCCGACCACTGACAATGAATCTCAGGTCAACTCAGACGCCGACAGCTACGGTGATGCTTGCGACAACTGCCCGGATGACGACAACGAAGACCAGGCCGATGGCGATAGCGACACGGTTGGAGATGTTTGCGACAACTGTCCTGACGACTATAATCCCGGTCAGGAGGATTCTGATCAGGATGGCACCGGCGACGCTTGTGAGGAAGGTTGCTGTGTTCCGCCAATACGTGGCAACATCGACTACGACCTTCTTGATGAGATCAACATTGCCGATCTGGTGTACATGGTCGACTATATGTTCAATCAGGGACCGGAACCCCCGTGTTGGGATGAGGCGGAATTAGAACCTCCTTTCGGTGACCTGCAGGTGGCCATTCAGGACCTTGTGTATTTGGTTGATTACATGTTCAACAGCGGCCCACCACCCGTGGCATGTCCGTAGTGTTGCTCACTGTAATTGGATGAGATTGACACAGCGGAGAGGGTTAAACACCCTCTCCGCTTCTGTATGAGCAACTCTTCATCCCGAATGGATTCCCTGCGCGGGAATGATGTCGTTGGGCTCTCCCAACAAAAAAACCGGCCCGAGGCCGGTTTTGAATTCTCATTGAGATGGATCGGAAACAAAAGCTACGAAACAGGCTAAGCCTGTCGACGCCGGAGGAGGCCAAGTCCCGCTAATCCCAGAGTCAGAAGCGCGATAGTGGCCGGTTCCGGAACGGCTGACACCGATTGATCGGGCTGATCATCGGTCAGTGGAGCAGCCGCGTAGTAATCGGCGAACGTCTGGCCGGATGTATAATCCATATTGCCGCCGGGCCAGTTGTTCCAGGTCTCGACGTCAGTGCCCCCACCGAGGTAAGAACTGGGGAGCGCCGACACCGAGGCAGAGATCACTACCAGGGCAAAGACCAAACTCGCCATCATCGTGATTTTTCGAATGTTGATATTCATATCCAAACTGCCTGTCCTAATGTTTGTCCTGATGAATATGTAAGCAAATGTCTTACCGAAACCGGACGTACTATGGGACGGCGATTTATGAGAATATCCGGACGCAGTTTGCACAAAAGCTGTTTAGCCGCTGCTCTTTTTGTGAAAATCTGCTTCACACTCCACTATGAGCAGACAAAAAAAAGACCGGCATCACGGCCGGTCTCAAACTTTTGACGATCGTCGTTAGAACAATCAGGAGGTCGACTTTATCGACCGTCTACGGCGCAAAAGTGCGATACCGATCAGACCAAGCGCCACCAAAGCTAACGTGGCCGGTTCCGGAATGGATGAGACATCCCCGTCCTCATAGTCCATCATAAACACCGCCTGGTCTACCCGCAGAAAACCATCGCCGGCCTCAAGATTCACGCTTACGGCACCATCAATCCAATTGATACCAGACTTTACCCCACTGAGCCACTTGACTGAGTTGCCGTCAAAGCTCTGTGTCTCCGGGTTCCAGCCCAGAAGCCCCTCAATACTAATCTCGCTGCCATCACTGCCGATCCAGGCGCCGGTGATGTACAGTCGCGCCCGCAGAACCTCATCGGATGGAATCGGCAGCGTTGCAGGCGTCGTATGGCCCCAATCGATCCGGCCAAGTACAGACTGATCACCATTATCGGTGGGAATGTCGTTCAAACCATCAGGGTCTGAATAGGCGAAGTCGACGATCGAAGCGTACATGTACTCATGCCCGTCTAATGAAAACGTCCAATCCTGCTGGATATTCTCAGACAAATGAACGGTTGGAAAAGCACCCAAAGGTGATGCCGTCAAAACTACGGCGACGATTATCAATCCTGCGACGACTCTTATCATGCGGTGACCTCGGTTTCTTCTATGGCCTGAACACACCCTTCCGGTAAGATAGCAAGCAAATTCCGGGCCATTAAGCTATTGTGTTGCCCCACAACGGATTGCCTAACACGTCTGAGCACTTCAACATCACAACTGTTCAAGTATTGATCACTTTTCTGCAAATGGATTCATAGTGTTGATGACAGACTGCAAGGGATTTGTGACACAACCCACCGGGCTGCCTTGTACTTTTCACTGAGATCAGATGGATCCGCTTAGAACGGAGCTAAAGCCGTTGCAAAACGGCCGTCTTTTGACGATATTGCATGAGATGGGTTTTACATGCCGTTTCGTACCACTCAAGTGAGGATGTGAATGCTATCTGCTACCACCATTCGTCGAGCCGCTCTTGTGGGACCGATTGTGATACTGATCCTGATGATATCTCAGGTCCTGGCCGCACCGATGGTGATCAATTACCAGGGACGACTGACAGGAGCCGCTGGAAGCCCGGTCGCAAATGGTTCCTATGACCTGCAGTTTGCAGTCTACGATGATTCTCTCGGCGGCCTGCCGCTCTGGGCCGAGACGACAACAGTGACCACGAACGATGGTCTGTTCGGCCACCTGATGGGATCGCTAAACAGTTTCCCTCGCGATCTTTTCACTGACGGGGGCCCGCGTTATCTGGAGTTGACAACGGAAGGCGAGGTGATCAACACGCGCACCCTCCTCGCGGTCGTGCCGTATGCGCTGGTCACCCGCGATCTGTTCGTCACCGACGACAACGATACGCTGGTAATCGGGACGTTCGCCGATGAACGACGTTTGTCGCTTTATGATGAATTGGGACAGGAGCAGATTCGTTTGCAGGCCGACGCCGATTCCGGCGGGCAGTTGTTGCTGAACCGGACCGACGGCGAGACCGGTATCGCCCTGTATGGCGATCTGACCGGTGACGAAAGCGTGACTCTGCCCGATTCATCGGTGAGCAGCGGGGAGATTCTGAATGAGACAGGCTACGTGACATACATCAGGGTCAACCCGATCACTCTGGTCACTATGGAGATGACCGATTTGGTGACGCTGGAGATTGAAACCCCGGCCGACGGCTACATTGTGCTGGAGGGGAAGTGTTACGTGCAGTTAAGCGGCACGACCGGACCAAATGTCGCCCTGGTGCAGATCGACCAGGAAGAAGGGGGCGGGTCGCAGTTTCCATACTACACCCTGGCCGGTCTGGGTGGATATGTCTCAACCAATGACTCATACTTCCCGGTTTACGTAACCAGGGTCTATTGGAAACCGCAGGGGATCCATGAGTTTCGCATGGAGGGACGGGCCAACGATGCGCCACCGGCAGAAGCCCGCACCTGGGACCATATCCTGACCGCGACCTACTATCCCACCAGCTATGGCGTGGTGAGCAAGGTCTCCCCCATGCCCGACGGCCATCCCGAAACCGAACCACTCGACATCACCGACCCCCAGAATCC
>CBDUZQ010000285.1:0-3811 GCA_965371755.1 uncultured bacterium | reverse complement strand
TTCAAGCGGTTTTCCAGATCGATGATGTAGGTGTCGTCGTGGTACACCGTGGTCTTGAACTTGGTAAGCTTCTCCAACTCACCGATGACTGAGCAGATAGCGTTGACGCCTTCGACGATGGTAGACATGGCGTGCGCGGTGTCACCCGAAGGATCATTGATCTCCCCTTTGTTGATCTTCAACTCAATCAACTGCGCCCGTCCGAGAATGGTTGCGGAGGCATTGTTAATGTAGTGGTTGAAAGTCGCGGTGATAGTCTTGAGCGTCTCCAGAGAGGCCTTCTCCATCTGGGCGCGAGCCACTTCCTGATGCATGCGGCGGTTCTCGCTGAGCAGGTTCTCGACCGAGAGGTAGTGGCTGTAGATAATGCGGTTAGCTTCGATAAGTAGTTCTTCGGGTGAACCAATATCAATCTCGAGAAATCTCGCCTCTTCAATGAAGGCCGACAACAGGTTCTCCTGCAGTTCGACCAGACGCGGCGTGGGAAGCTCCAGAGCGGCGGCCAGTGTTTCTTTGTGACCGGACTCGATGGACAGTTCTGGTCGTGCTCTGGCAATGGTGAACCGTGAGATCAGGTTGGCCAGGCTGATGATCTGAGCCGGCCTGAGTTCCGGATCATTGTTCTGGGTGAGAATCTGACTGTGGTGATGGCCGACCGCATCACAAATCACTGACGGTACGCCCCACTGCTCAAGCAGGAACTGACCGACCCGAGCGTGGTTGGTCCCCCAGATGCGCTCTTCCAGTTCGGCGATGTTCTCACCGGCTTCAACCTGCTTCCATATTCGCTCGAATTTCTCCGGGAACGATTTCTCCAAAATCAGGATACCGATATCGTGCAACAGACCACATATAAACGCCTCCTCCGGGTAGGCGTAGCCGCTCTCGCGGGCAATCATGCGGGCCGCCATAGCCACCTCCAGCGAGTGCCGCCAGAAGCGCTGACGGTCGATCGTGACCTGCCACTTGCCCGACAGATCGTAAATCGAGGTGGATAGAGCCAGAGCCGAAACCGCCCGCATCCCCAAAGTCATGACGGCCTGAGTCATGGTTGTGATTTCCCGCCCGGCACCGTAGTAGGGACTATTGACGATCCGCAGAACTTTGGCCGTCAAGGCAGGATCCCTGGCCAGAACCTCGGCTAAATCTCTCGTGGAGGCGTCGTCATCTCTGACCACGCGCAACACCTCTGAAAGAGTCTGCGGTAGCGAGGAGAGTTCTTTGTGGTCCTTCAGAATCTGTTGGAAGATATCATTGTCCATATTGTTCCATCGGTAATCGGCTTTATACATGTATCGGTCATAAGCCGGTCCTGTTGAGACCTATGGGCAGAAAAACACCGGGATTGGTCAGTGTTCTGAGACTGGTCCGGAATATGGTTTCCTCAATCGCGTAGGGTGGGGGCTTGTGTCCGCCGGCCACAAGTGGCGTTCATTGGTGCGACGCAAGGTGCACGGTGTCAAGAGATAGTATACAGTGTGTGTCAGGACATAGTATACACCTTTGATTTATTCGCTGGTTGCAGCAGTGTCACTGACCGGCGAGTTTTCTCGTTTATTTCTCTTACGTATATGTGCCGATATTGCACGACAAGCTTGTCGTCGATTCGTTCTATCCAGACCTACTGCCCAGCCAACGCCTCGCTCACGAAGTAGCGATGGCCACGGTGGTTGAAACAGCTCCGTGGATTGAGTTTCATCACGTGGCTCCGGTCGGGTATTGCCAGTTGGGCGGATTCGGCTGATACATTTTGGGGCTGGGTTGACAGCGCTCGACAGGGATTACCATCGCTAAACCCTCGTTGCTCACGGCACCGGGAATCCGTATCATGTCGGCATGTTGTTTTTGCAACCTTCACCTTGGTTTGAGATGCTACAGGAGTAATCACAAGTGAGCGCGGATGCAAACAGCCCCCAACCGACCACTAACCGAGATTACTCGATAGGCTTGCTGTGCGCGTCCGGTTCCTGGGGCGGGCTGGAGATGAATGTCCTGAAGCTGGGTCTCTGGCTGAAGGAGCGCGGTTGGAGAGTAGTCTTGTACGGCCAGAGGAGTACGCGGCTGTTTGAAAACGCTGAAGCCGGCGGAATATCGGTCAGGCATGTCAATTCAACTTTCAAGTACGGCGACCTGGTCAACGCCCGACGGCTGGCGCGCTATGTCAAACAGGATAACGTCCAAAGGCTCATTATCAATTACGGCAAGGACCTTTTTCTGTCGGTGTTGGCCAAGCGTTTCTCCGGTCGTTTCTTCAAACTTCTGATGCAGCAACATCTGCACGTCGGTGGCGCTAAGAAGGACCTCTTCCACACTTGGGAGTATCGACATCTCGACGCCTGGATAGCGCCGCTGCCGATGTTTGCCGACCGTCTGAAACTAAACACGAGACTGGACCCCGGAAAAATCCATATCATACCGTTTGGGCTGGAACTGGATCGGTTCACCACTCGTCGTCCTGACAAATCGGCGGCGCGACGAAAGCTGGACCTCCCCGAGGATGTTGTCATAGCCGGGATCGTTGGGCGTCTTGATGTCAAGAAAGGTCAGGACGTGCTGATCCGCGCCGCTCACCTGGTGCATGAGGCCGGGTGTCCGTTGCATCTTTTGATCGTCGGCGACCGGACCGCCAACGACCCCGAAGGATTCTTCGAGTTACTGGAAAGTCTGACGGAGCAGTTCGGCATGAAGCCCTTCGTGCACTTTCGCCCTCATCAACCAGACGTGGAACAGGTCTATGCGGCCATGGATATTTTCGTCCTTGCCTCGCATTCGGAGACTTATGGCATGGTCACGATTGAGGCGATGGCTAGTCGGCGACCGGTGATCGGTACTGCTGAGGGGGGAACTGTTCAGATTATTGAGGATAGTGTCAACGGACTCCTGGTGCCTCCCCTCCATGAGAAGAAGCTGGCTGAGGCAATTCTCAAGTTGGTCAATGATCCCAACCTCGCTGAAAAGCTGGCATTGCAGGCGGAGTCGGATGCTCTCGCCCGCTATTCGCACGAGCGACAGATGGCGTTGGTGGAGGGGTTGTTTGACAGCCTCGGCTGAGTCGTAGGTCAAGAGCCTTGGGAACCTGACAGGCAAGCCTGATTCTTGCGCTACGCGCGCGGCAGGATCACAGGGCCGCAACGGCGAGATTGCCATTTACGACCGACTGACCGCCGAGAGGGCCTGCGCACTCTGCTGGTACCTTTTCAGATCGCCGGCGAAAAGGGTCAGGTTGATCCTGACCGGTTGCGGCGTGAGATGAAGGCGATAGATATTCATCAAGGTCGTGCCCTGATACACTTTCTCGAAACCGCCCTCGGATAACGATACAGTAAATATGGGCAGATGCCACAGTTCACAGGGACGATCCGAATTCATGGCTACCGCCAAAGAACGATATTCGTCGGTCATGGCCCACGTCTGCCGACCTTCATACTGACCTTCGGAATCCAGGTGGGAGTTGATATGCTGCCGGTTATCAATAAGGATAATCCTGTCTTCAGCGTGACCGGCTTGAAAACTGAAGTTGTTCTCGATAGCAAATGCCACCTCAACCGGCTCCAACGCTTTGGTTGAGAGTTCATAACGTATCTCGATTTGCTCGCTATCCTCAGAGAACTTGAATCGTTTCACGATCGTCACCGGAACTACCATCAATGGCCGCCACAAATGGCCGTGACGAGTCATGGTAACACAAGCGCCGGATTGGTCGATTTCGCAGGTGTATGGTTCCATGATGAAATCACCTTCTTCGCCAAACCGGTTGCTCCTGAACTTTTCGAAATCGACATCTTCGGTCAACAGGTGATCGATGAAACAG
>CBDUZQ010000284.1:0-3819 GCA_965371755.1 uncultured bacterium | reverse complement strand
GAGAAGTGCCGATAAAGTGGATAGCTGTTTCTGTGATCCTAAAGCGGCAGGAAGGTCCCTATGGCAGAACGAAGGAAACGAAAGAGAAACCCGGTCGACGACTACTACGCGGTTCTCGACCGAGACTCAAACGGCATCATAGGCGGGCTGGCCAACATCACAACATCAGGGCTCATGCTGATAACCAAGAGACCCGTCAAAGCATCCAGCATCCATCGGTTCAAGGTAGAATTGCCGGAGCCGATTCTTGAATGCGATCAGGTTGTTTTCGACGCTGAGTGCCGATGGTGCCAGGCAAACAGGGCTACGGGGTGGTACGAGTCCGGTCACGAGTTGACAAATGTCTCTGACGAAGACTTGAAGATCATCGCCCACTTGACGCAGCGGTTGATGATGCACGCAATGGTGGAAGAAGAACACCATAAGGGCGCCAAGGCAGTTGATGCCTGAGTTCTGAGCGTGCTCTCCATCCCCTCGCCGCCGGTGGCAACGGGGATAAAGAAAACAACCGGTCTAATGAAGACATCCGAGATCGCCGATCAATACTGTACATGTGCTCTGTGAACCGTAATCCAGCGAGAGGGTCCGAATGACAGAACAACGAAGACACAAAAGGCATAAGACGGAAGACTACCTGATGGTATTCGACCAGAAATCTGATAAACATATAGGAGGGCTGGCCAACCTGTCCTCTGAAGGAGCTATGTTCGTCACCCAGGAACCTGTCCAGAGGTTGACTGCCTTCCGGTGTCGAGTAGAGTTGACGCGACCGATCATGGATTATAGCGAGGTTATATTCGACGCTGAATGCCGTTGGTGCAGGAAGAACATAAAGACAGGTTGGTGGGAGTCCGGCTATGCGCTGAAGAATGTCTCCAAACAGAACGAAGAATTGCTTTCCTATTTGGTTCTCAGGTTCAGGCTCGGAGAATGGGAAATCCCCGGCGGCGGGGAGGTCAGGACGGTTGCCATGAAAAACCGGCGGAATCACCCAAGATTCGTGGCCAAGGACTTCCTTCCCGTCCGCGACCAACGTACTTCCCGACACATCGGTGGGTTGGCGAATCTGACGATGGAGGGTGCCATGTTGACCACTCTGGGACCAGTGGACAAAGGCATTATACTTCATTGCAGGGCGGAACTACCGAAGAAGATCTTCCAACGTGATTATCTTGTATTTGATGCTGAGTGCATGTGGTGTACGAAAAACGATGTCAAAGGATGGTACGAGTCAGGATACAGGCTGAAGAATCTGTCAGAGCGGGATGCTGTTATCATCATGCATCTTATTATCCACTTCCTGGAAGAGCAGCAGACCGAGGAGAGAATCCGCGTAGCGCCGTAAACAAAGGACTACGGCAACTCACGGGGAGGGTTCTGCGGAAAACCGTCACAGGTGGAAACAGGTCATGTCGTTACTAAAAGATCAGGGCCAGTTCGTAGTATGAAACATCACCAGCGTCCAACCAATCGCCATCACCCCTGGCGTATGAAAACTCAAGTGAAACGAAGTCGGCCGTTTGCTGAAGAATCTTTTTTGTCGAAGGCGCACTGATGAGTTTGCTCGCTAATCTGAGCAAACCTCGGCTACTGAAACCAAACCCAACTGTTTTCTGAGATGACAAGGAACCGTCGCGATCAATGTGACCAGCGCGAAGATAAATTGCTTCCGCCATGCCCAGCTCGACACCAGCCTTGATCCGACTCTCGGTAACGCCGCTGAGGTACTTCTCGAACTCACCGGCCACGGTCAGGCAAATCAGCCGCCAATGGCCGACCTGCTCAGGCCGGACAACACCCAATTCAACAGCCGCGCCCAAGCGCCGAATCAACGGGAGATCATAAGTGTTTTCGATCAGTTCCAGCCCGGGACCGTCGTTGGCCCACGAGATGCCGACCGTCGGCGTCAGCACCGGTCGGCCGCCCAGCAATCCGAACTTCAGATGACGGCCCAACGGCATCGAAGCAGCCAGGCCGTAGTCGAAGGCGTGAGTTTTGCTCTGGTACTGACCGAGTTCCTGGTGAACCCTCTTGTACGTCAAGCCAATTGCAATCCTTACCGGACCATCATAAGCCAGCGACGTCAGCCCATGCCATGCCCACTCCTGAAATTCGTAAACTTCACCCGTGCCTTCGATGGTGCCGTGACCCCAGTCACGCTGAATGAATGTCCCTAACAGCAATCGAGTCCGGTAAAACCCAACCCCCAAAGTCACTTTGGGCCACGGTCTCCACTGACGAGGTAATGATAGAACCACAGATTGGTGGTTAAGGGGAGTCTGCAGACGTGAGACGAACTCGCCGTTTGCTTCCTGGGGATAAAACGCCAGGGCGCCCCGATGTTCGAGAGCAAAGAGTCCCAGCAGGGCGGGGTTGAAATAGATCCCATCGTGCCCCTGCAAAGCCACCCCGGCGGCGCCCATACCGTTGGCTCGTACCGATGGCGATAAACCAAGAAACCTTGCACCAGTGGTACCGACCTTGGCTTGGCCATACAGAGACGGTGACATTAGAGCGATAACCGCCACTATCAGAAGTATCACTTTATTCATCGGACCAATTCCTCGTTGGAGAGTGAAGATACGACCAAGCTGATCTTCTGTCAACGACGGTTGCTGCCTCTTGATCTCACGAGCTTCAGGCTCGTACAAAGGACTTTACTTTTCAGGATTTGCGACATACCTTCGTCTCGCACTTAGGTATGGCAAGTGCTTGTTTGCCAGCGCGTGCCGGAGTGGTGAAATTGGTAGACGCAGGGGACTCAAAAACCCAAAACGCAAGAAACGCAAGTGATTGACTGTTGGCGTATTACGCACTACGCCAATTGCTTAACGCATTCTCTTGCAAGTATCACTTTGTATTGATTTGGACTACTTTGGACAGAGAATGGTCCCAAATTGGTCCCAAATGACGGTAACGTAGCGAAGATACTACACGTTAATAACCACGGCCTATTCCCCACGCCGAATGCGTTGAGGTTGTGACCAGTCATTATCGTGAACACAGAAAAGCGGAGAGGGTGTTGGACCTTCTCCGCTTTGTAGTTTGCTGTTCGTACGGCCTACGGACACGCCACCGGCTCTGGCCCACCGTTGAACATGAAATCAACCAGATAAACCAGATCAGAGATATCGATGTCCTCGCTTCCGTCGGGCGGGCCGTCGCCACTACCATCTACATTGGCTTCTTCCCAGCAAACCGGTGCCGGACCGCCAGTGAACATGTAGTCGACCGTGTAGACCAAATCGGATATGTCGATAGCGTCGCCACCATCGTAATCGACATTGCCCCGTATCGGCGGCATGCAGCAAGTGCCGCCGGCGCCGAAATCCTGCCAGAAACCGTGACTGAGACCATAGTTATCGGAAGTGCCGCCTCCAACCGCCGTCTGACCGGCGGTACCCTTCAGCGCGTAGCAGGCCGAAGACGCATCAGTCGCTCCCGCCGAGATTACCTGCCAAGATATCTGCTCGCCACTGCGCCCCGATGATGCCGTCTGCATCAGCGGTGGGCGTTTCTTGCCTTCGGATATGCTGCCGGGCGTCGGCTCTGCCTGGACCAACCCGGTGAGGGCCAGCAGGCCCGCCAGGGTCATGGGCAGAGTCGCCCGGAGCAGCGCCCCGATCTTTCTATTTGCAGTTTTCGTTCTCATATCTGCTTTCCTCGCATAGTATTCCCGCTCATCGGGTGGCTTCACCTGAACACAACGGCGCCGTCATTCGCCAGGAGCAGCGTTCCGCCGGAAAGGCGAATACTTATTGATTCATCACCGCGAGTGAACATTATTGTGTTGTCCGACGGGGCGCTCTCAATCCTTAT
>CBDUZQ010000283.1:0-3821 GCA_965371755.1 uncultured bacterium | reverse complement strand
CTCTGTCTTCTCGATTGATCTCGACGGCGATGGTGACAAAGACCTGGTGACAGCGAATGTAGGCTCTGACAATGTCTCAATACTCTTCAATCGCACTGGCCCATATCCATCATGCTGCATCCCACCCATCCGCGGCAACGTCGACTACGACCCCGGCGACGTCATCGACATCTCCGATTTGGTCTGCTTGGTGGACTACATGTTCAACAGTGGCCCGGAACCGCCGTGTTTGGACGAAGCTGACATTGATGGTAGTGGCGGCGAATCGCCGATAGATATTTCCGACTTGGTCTACTTGGTGGATTACATGTTCAACGAAGGCCCAGAACCGGTGGCGTGTCCGTAGCCCAAAACGTGGCGTCAGGTGTCTCTGCCTGACGCTCCTAAGGCTGTCGGGCAGAGACACCCGACAGCACAGAGTGTCATGGTGGGCGGAGTTGAACAATGTTCGTGCTCGGCAGATGTCCACATCTGCCACGATCTCGTGGTTCGACGCCGCTCACCATGAGGCTGCCCGTGCGCCACTCATTTCGGTAGCAGGTGGCGAAGCCATAGATACCCGGCTTGACCGGGTGGCTTGACTGTGTCACCCAAACGTCATCAGCATCACTCCCGCCACAGCCAGGGCGATGCCGATCAGGCGGTATTTTGTGATCGGTTCTTTCAGGAAAAAGGCTGCGAAGATGAACATGAAGATGCTTGCTGTTTGATTAAGCGCCGAGGCTACAGACGCCATAGTGTATTTCATTCCCCCCAGCCATAAGACCATGGCCAGATAACCGCCCATGAGCGAGCCGCTGAGAGTGAAAACCCATCGTTGACGCGATCGCACTGATCGAATAATCGCTCGGCGCGCTGGGTGCACCAGCAAGACCAGCAGCAGCACTGCCACGCCGCCGATCAGTCGCACCTCGGTGACCCAGAGCAGGGGAGAGCGATCCAACAACGGCTTGATCATGACAATTCCACAGGCGTTAGCGGCCTCAGCCAGGACGCCCCAGAGAAAGCCCTTGATAAGGGTGCGACGGTCGAGATATTTCGCGCGGCGTTCGAGGGATGCAGCCAGCACCGCCGACACAATGACGAACGCTCCGACAAGCTGCCACCAACTGAGACTCTCGCCCAGGAATAACATGGACAGGGCTATGATGAACGGACTGTAGAGGCAGCCGACGATGGATATCATCCCTGCCCCGATGGTGTTGAGGCTTTTGAAATAGCAGGTATCAGCCAGTCCGATGCCGAGTGCACCGCTGAGAAGAAGCAAACCGTATTCGTCAAGCGGTGCGGCCCGCCATAACGTTCCGCCGAGGATCCATATGGTGGGGAGGAACAAGACAACGGCTAGGGAATTCTTGAATAGATTCAACCCGATAGGATGAACTGCTTCACCGCTCCTTTTGAATAGTATGACCGCCCCCGCCCAGGTCACGGCGCAAAGCAGCGCGAGTACTTCTCCAAAGTGTGATTCAAAAGCGCCCAAGCGCCATACCTTCTTTCCCGATATTGACCTAACCGCGAATCGAGTCGACGTATGCTCTCCGGACACGGTCTCTCCGGCAAAGTGAGCCAAAAGGTAACAAATACAGCCAGATGGCACAAGCGGCTGGTTGCGAAAAGAGGTGGAAGACAGGGGCTCATCATGTCGGTTGCGTAGGGTGGTATGATGCCGTACCTTCATCAAATGACAGCGGGAGTGAACTTTACATGAGTTTTGCCGAACTGGTTTACCTTGTCGTCGGAATGCTGGTCGAGGGGCTTCTGCTTGTTCTGGCCGTCAGCTCGACCATCGAGCGGAGAGGACGGGCGTTGTTGCTGTGTGTGCTGGCAATGATACTAATTGGAGGAGGCTGGTACGGCTGGTATGCTCTGTTAGCGTCCGAATCCCTATGGTTGCTGCTGCCTCCGACACTGGTGCTGCTGGGAAGCCTCGTCTTTTTCTTACCGTTCCGATCATCCCAAGCCCTCAAAATCGGTTGCATCAACGAACAGGTTGATGAACGTGATGTGATGTTCTCTCGAGAAGAGTACCAGCCGGGAACCGAGCGTTACGAAACGTACTACGCTGCCCATCCCGAGCACAAAGCAGCCGATGACCGGATGCGCCGTCTGCCCGAACTGCTCGAACCAGGGGGGAGGTACTATGACAAGCAGACTGCCGACCCGATAGATGCCGTGTTTGACAAGATCGTTGCGCTGGCTACTCAGGTAGATGGACAGACTTCGCCGCGCAGGGAAGAGTCTGATGCTGGCGAAGCAACGGCGACAATCAAGGCGGAAGCTCTGAAGATGGGCGCCGATGATGTCGGTATTGCCGAACTCAACCCGATGTTTGTCTACTCGCATGTTGGGCGTGGCCCGGAGCCCTGGGGCCGGCCGATTGTCAATGACCATCAGTATGCAATCGTGTTTGCTCTTGAGATGGACTACTACGAAGTGGAACAGGCGCCGCGCCTGCCGATCACGCGCGAGACCGCCAAACAGTACCTGCGCGCCGCGGAGATTTCAGTAGCTTTGGCCAGGCGAATTCGCGAGCGCGGATATGCGGCTCGCGCCCATATCGCCGGCAGCAACTACCAGATCATGATGCCGCCGGTGGCTCATGACGCCGGACTGGGTGAGCTGGGTCGGATGGGCTACTTGATCTCACCGAAATATGGCGCCCGAATCCGTCTGGGGGCTATCACTACCGAACTGCCGTTACTGCCCGACCGACCTATAACCTTCGGTGTGCAGGACTTTTGCGAGCAATGTCTAAAGTGTGCCATTAACTGTCCTTCGGGCGCCATTCCGGCCGATGGCCGGAGGCCGGTTCGTGGTGTTGAGAAGTGGCCGCTCAATGTCGAGAAATGTCTCCACTACTGGCGTGCTAGCGGCACCGACTGCGGCCTCTGCATGAAAGTTTGTCCCTACAGCCACCCTTCGACCCTGATCCACAACCTGGTACGAGCCGGCTGCCGACGATCGTCGATTGCCCGCCGCTTGTCGATTTGGGGGGATGACTTGTTCTACGGTCGCAAACTACGCTTGCCGCCCGGTAATGCCTGACTCCCGATCCCAGTTGCTCAATCCGCCTCCAATAGTGCCGATATCTGTCCATAGGTAGTCGCCCGTGGGCTTCTCAATAATAAGGACAATCATGCCGTTATCAGAAACCGTCAAGTCCGCCGTCAAGAAGAAACTCCTCCAAAAGGAGCCGTTGTTTGATGTGGCCGCTACTAAGGCTGTTCTGCTGGAATGGCTGGGCCAGTGGAACCGACCGGATAATCCCGACAGTAATAACTGGAACGATCTGGTGCAGGAGTTTCCGGTGGACCCCGGCGAAAAGGAGTTAACCTCAGGGACGCGTATGCGCCTTGTCGTACGCCTTGCCACTTCCGGGAATCGTTACCTGATAGCCATTCTCGAATCGCTTGATCCAAATAGCCGTGGTGTCTACTTCATCAGTGTCTTCGTCAACTGGAAAGAGGACGAGTACCGTTTCCAGCAGATGATCGAGGAAAATTATGCTGGTCACTTCAATGATGCGCTGAAGGCCAAGCACACGCTGTGGGCGCAGACCTTTCGCCAGAGAGAGCTACTCGATGCACTCAACAGTTGCGCTGCAGCTATGCTGGGACACGAGTTGGTTGCTTCGCCGACCGATGAGCCGTTGGACATACTTAAGCGTCGTCCCGGCGAAATACCGAGTTTCCCCGAGCCGCCCGATGATTAGCTATTGACCCTATCTTCCCGTACAATATCAGGCGCAGGTCCGTAGGGTGGGTCCGTCTCGCCGTAGGAGGGGACCCGCCTCTGTCGGCAGGTTTGAAGACAAACCT
>CBDUZQ010000282.1:0-3821 GCA_965371755.1 uncultured bacterium | reverse complement strand
TACTGGGTACCGGTCTGTTCATCTCGTTTCGGCTCGGTTGGATACAATTGCGCCGTCTGAAACATGCTATCGACATTACGCGCGGCAAGTACGACGATCCCTCGCACGAAGGGGACATTTCTCACTTTCAGGCTTTGTCGACAGCCTTGTCGGCCACGATCGGTATCGGCAATATCGCCGGTGTGGCTACAGCCATTCACTACGGCGGGCCGGGGGCGCTTTTCTGGATGTGGGTGACCGGCATTTTGGGTACTTCGCTGAAGTACGCCGAGTGCACTCTGTCCATGAAATACCGCAAGATCAACCCGGATGGTTCTGCCTCGGGCGGCCCTATGTATTATATGGAAAAAGCGCTGGGCTGGAAATGGCTGGGCATTGTCTTCGCCTCCGCTGCTTCTTTGTGCGCCCTGGCCACCGGCAATGCGATACAGGCGTTCACCGTCGCCGATCAACTCAACTCCGACTTTGCTGTCCCGGTCTGGATCACCGGTCTGGTCATCGCGACGGTGGTGGGAATGGTGATAATCGGCGGCGTGAAACGAATCGGTCGCGTGACCGCTTTCCTGACTCCGTTCATGACCGTTGTTTATGTTTGCGGAGCCGTCACCATTCTGCTTTTGAACATGGACGGCATCCCGCAGGCTTTCTCGGATATCTTCTCGATGGCTTTCACCCCCTCCGGCGCGGTGGGCGGTTTTGCCGGTTCGACTTTCATGTATACCCTGATCTGGGGCATCAAGCGCGGTCTCTTCTCCAACGAAGCAGGTCAGGGGTCGGCGCCGATCGCTCATGCCGCCGCCAAAACCGATGAACCGGTCCGCGAGGGCACGGTCGCCATGATGGGACCATACATCGACACGCTCACTATTTGCACCCTCACCGGATTAGCTATTATCGTGACCGGCGCCTGGACCGTGGTGGTCGACGGCGCCCAGCTCAACGGCTCGCCGATGACCGCTTACGCGTTCCAGCACGGTTTGAGTTTTCTCGGTGGTTACGGCAACTACATCGTCACCGCGGCGGTCTTACTTTTCGCTACTTCGACAATGATCAGTTGGTCGTACTATGGTGATCGCTCAATACAGTACTTGTTTGGTGACTGGATAATAATGCCCTACCGCCTCTTGTTCTGTACCATGATCTTTGTGGGGGCGGTGCTGAAACTTGAGGAGGTCTGGACCTTTGGCGATCTGGCTTTGGGCATAATGGCCATCCCGAACCTGATTGCGCTGATCGCGCTCTCGGGGGTGCTGGTCAGGATGACCAACAAGTACTACAGTCAGGAGCATACGCCGCTGCGATAAGTCGGCAAGACTGTTTTTCGCGCTACACCCTATGCCATTCAGAGATCCCCCAGATTTGTGGGCGGCAGACGCCCTCGTCTGCCCCTTGGTTCACACAGGGGAAACGGTAGATGCAACTTCATCATGGGCGGCCCACAAGGTACGTCGCCCTTCGACTCCGCTCAGGGTGACGTTTTGTCAGGAGCACAGGGCTCCTGACCTACGGGATGGCCCTACCCAATCGTCTTCAAATCATCCTCGAGCATCTTCTTCGACTCGGCGTCGGTGACCTGCTCGGTCAGTTTGCGAGCTTCCGCCAGATACTCATCCCGCTTGGCCGTATCACCCGCCACCGACTCGGCGCGGGCCAGGGCTTCGTAGGCATAGGCAACAAAGAACGGCTCGGCATCTTTGCCAGAATCTAGGCTCGCTTGTCCGTAGCGGCGGGCATCATCGGCCTGTCCCAAGAGCGCGTAGACTCTTGAAGCCTGCCAATAGCCGATTGACAGATTCTTGTCGGTGCAGTCCTCGCGCTGGGTCCAGTGCCAGATCGAAACCTGACACAGACGAATCATCTCTTCGTCGTCCTGGGGCGTGCGGTTTTTCTTCTCGATCAATCCCCACGCGGCATTGAAACAGTGGGCCGAAAAGTACTTGTGCGCGGCCGCGATATCGATTTCCGGTTGCTTGGTCATGGTTTTCTCCTACCAAAAAATGCTCTGCTGCTCCATATCTATGTCAGGGCCGTAATTTTGTCAATCGAAACCAACCTGATATCGACGTTTCCGTCAGGAGCACAGGGCTCCTGACTTACGTGGCTGGCGGATCATGTCATTGGTTCTGGCGCGGAGATTCATTTGCATGGGGTTCCTCTGGTTTGTTTTATTGTTGCGGTCTGGTTTGTCGGAGGGTAGCTTGGCCTCGGAGTGATCCAAAGGCGGTTGACATGAAGCGAGAGTACTTATCAATCTCAATCTTTTTCCTGGTTGCGGCCATATTCTTTTATCTGTTCTACGAGATAATGATTCCGTTTTTCGTGCCGATCGCCTGGGCGGCGGTGTTTGCTATTCTGTTCTTTCCGGTCTATAAGAGACTCCTGGCCAAACTAGAATCTCCGGGCTTGACATCGGTTTTGCTGTGCTTCCTGATTGTGCTCCTGATCATCGGCCCCATCACTTATCTTTTTGTGGCTTTAGTCGGCGAAGCCGCCTCGGCGGTAGCCAAAGTCGACGAACTCTACCGGAGCGGCCAACTGGACAAGCTGCTGTCGTTTGATCTGCCGTGGATGAACACCGCCCGGGAAAAGCTTGCGGGATATGTCGATCTGTCGAAGGTAGACCTCGACGCCATCGTTCGTGACGCCATCGAAAATATCAGCACCATGCTTCTCAACCAGACCACTTGGCTGGTGGCCAATGCCACCAAGGCGGTGTTCTATTTCGTGCTGATGATATTCACTCTGTATTATTTCTTCAAGGATGGTGAACGGGTCATCGACAAAATCAAACGTCTGATGCCGCTTCGACCGGAGCGCGTAGAGAGTACTATTCGCCAGCTTCGCGACGTCATTCAGGCCACGATGTACGGCGGTGTGGTGGTCGCGTTGTTGCAGGGTGTCCTGGGCGGAATCATGTTTGCCGCCGTGGGCATATCATCACCCATTTTCTGGGGCGCCATCATGGCGTTCCTGGCGATCATTCCGTTCGTCGGCGCCTTTATCGTCTATGTGCCGGCCGGGATCATTCTGATTATCGGTGGTTCCCTGGTCAAGGGAATCGTCGTGATCGCTATCGGCAGTCTTGTCATCAGTCAGACCGACAACGTCGTACGCCCCTGGCTCATCTCCGGCCGTACCGAGATGCATCCGCTGATGCTTTTCTTCAGCATCTTAGGTGGCATCGCGCTGTTTGGCCTGTTGGGTCTGGTCATGGGACCGCTCATTGCGGCCGTTTTCGTTACGCTTATCAAAGTGATTGAGGACCGACTGCATTCAGACCTGGCTACTGATGTGACGACGGTTCCGGAATAGCCGTGGTCGACATGTGGACCTGATGTCAGTGCCCGGCAGATGTCCACCTCTGCCGACCGGAAGTAGTGCCTGATGAATCTGATTATTCTGACCGACAATGACGTGTCAGGCGATGATCGCTACGAACTGACAGATCACCGCGCTGAGCACATCCGAGACGTGCTGAAGCTTGTCACCGGTGACCAACTGGAGGTCGGTCTGCTCAACGGCCCGCAGGGAACCGCCGTAGTAGAGAGTGTTTCCAGTGACGCCGTCATTATCAGAACCGAGCAGCTTGAGATAATAGCGGAACCGGTTCCAAGGATCGATCTCATCTGTGCCTTACCACGTCCGCAAACGCTAAAGAAAGTGCTGATGACTTCGGCCATGATGGGCGTGCGCCGGTTGTACCTGGTACGGGCCAACCGCGTCGAGAAAAGCTACTTCCAGTCACCTTTGCTACAACCGCAAAACTACGAGCGGTACTTGACCGAGGGTCTGAGCCAGGGGAAACTGACCCGGATGCCCGA
>CBDUZQ010000281.1:0-3849 GCA_965371755.1 uncultured bacterium | reverse complement strand
CAACGACTGTTATATGACACGACTGATCCAACGCCAACAAAAAAAGCCCGGCCAGATGGCCGGGCTTTGATATGTTCCATTGGGCTGGATATCTTACTGCGGCAAGACGCAGACCTCGGAAGTATAGCTCCAGACCGTGTTGCCTCTGGTAACCGAGGCGGACATAGTACCGTTGGTGAAGGTCATGGTGACGTTCCAGGTAGTTGTTACCGGGTCGTCATCGTCCTTCTGGTAAACCATCTCAACAGTGGTTGAGATCGACCCAGTGGTGGGACACTGGCTCCAGCCGGTGACGCGTGAATCCCTGAGCGTAATATTGTTCACGTCGGCAACAAATGTGAAATCGCGCCAGACGGTGGAATCGTTCGTTACCGTCTGGGTGTGCGCACTGAAATCGCGGGTACCGGTGAGGGTACATAGAGTACTGTTCAGATCATCGAAGGTAAGATCAACAGCTCCGGCGAAAGAGGCATATGTCACCATCGTATCTTCGACATCGAAGGTCCAGTGATGCTTGTAAATAAGCTCATCACGAGTGTTGAAATTACTCATGAGAACGGCGTCGTCCAGGCGGTACTGAATCGAGTCGTGTAATGAGGTTTGCCACACCGGGTACCCTTGAGCGTCCTTCTGCGTATACACAATATTGATCTGGTACCATCCGTCAGCGGTGAACGTTGTGTAACAGGTGTCCTGTTCCTCCGGGACCACGGCGTACTGCGGCGGAAGGACGTGGCCGTCTTCCGAGATCCCATTGATGGTGTTGAGTCCGTTCTTGAAGAAACTGACGGTGGAATCGACGAAATCGTCGATCTGACCTTTCAAGGCTACGAACTCGGGATCGTTCAGCGAGCCGGTGATGGTGGTGGGAGTGGCGGACTCATCGTCACCACAGCCGACTACCAGCATGACCATAATGCCGAATAGGATCGCCAGCCCTGATACGAGAACGCGTTTTCCAAGACGCATGGGCCGTCTCCTTTCTGTCTGTTCCCGCTCAGTGGTCGGCGACTATCGGACTATTTCAGAAGGAAGACCATGATGGCCTTCTGAATGTGCAGCCTGTTCTCCGCCTGATCGAAAACGACCGACTGGGGACCATCCATCACCTCGTCGGTAATCTCCTTATTTCTTTCAGCCGGCAGACAGTGCATCACAATCGCTCCTGGGTCGGCAGCCGCCAACAGGGAACCGTTTAACTGATATTTCCTTAGCTTTTCTTCCTTTTCCTCAACCAGATGTTTTTGCCCCATCGAGGCCCAAACATCGGTATAGAGTACATCGGCATCGGCAACCGCTTCTTTAGGATCGGCTGTAACCAGTACGCAACTGTCGCTGTTGGCTTGTGCAAGTTTGAGGATATCGGTGTCCGGACGGCAGTCCTCATCGGTACCGATGCGCAAATCCAACGGCAGCCGGGAGGCCAGGTTGAGCCAGCTATTGGCGATATTGTTGCCGTCGCCGACATAGGCCACCCGGTAGCGGTCTCGTTTGCCGAGGTGCTCCATGGCCGTAAAATAGTCGCCCAGAATCTGACAGGGATGAACCAGGTCGGTCAGACCGTTAACCACCGGCACCGAAGCATGCTCAGCCAATTCGTCAACGTCGGATTGGGCGAAGGTGCGGATCATAATTGTCGCCACGTACCGTGACAGCACCCGCGCCGCATCGGCCACTGTTTCGCGCTGACCCAGTTTGATCTCTTTGTCGGTGATGTAGATGGCATTTCCACCCAGTTCGTTGATGCCGACTTCAAACGAAACTCTCGTTCTGAGCGATTCTTTGGTGAAGATGCACGCCACCGATTTGCCCTCAAACGGTTTTGGCGCCGTCTCCCCTTTCTTCATCTGAGCGCACAGATCGAAGAGCTCCAGCAACTCATCGGCAGTCAGGTCGGTGATTTGACACAGGGAACGAGCCATAGTATCTCCTTTGGAAGGAAGGTTCTTCTCTCAAATTTCGGCTGAATAAAGACGAATGCACGCGATTTGTCAAGCGTAGTGAAATGCGGGAGGGAAATGGGTTCGTTTTGCGGAAAAACGTTTTAGCATATTGGAATCTCCTGCTAAAACGAGGATTCCCTGGACCGCGGTTCAACCGTCCCCAAACAGACTCTGCTTCAGCATTCTGTGCGGAACTGGTAGTGTCTTTGGAGGGATCAGATCCCACAGCAAGCTGTGGGCCACCGGCCTCATAATGTTTAGCGATGGATGAACTGTTGTCTAACTCAGCAGGCCGGCGGCGGCGGACCACCTGTGAACATGTAGTCTACTAGATAAACCAAGTCAGAAATGTCGACGTCTTCCACCGTCTCTTCACCTGGAGTGTAGTTATCACTATCATCGATATTGGCTTGTGCCAGGCATGGCGGCTCCGGACCACCCGTGAACATGAAGTCTACAAGCCAGACGAGATCAGAGATATCAATCACCCCATCATTCTGGACATCGCCGCGAACGATGCAGCAGGTACATTCGGTTCCCGGGACCTGAATCGAATCACCATGCTCCCAGTAGATATCAAACATCTCCTGGCAATGTCCTAGCGGTGAACCGCTGAACCAAGCCCTCCAGAACTCGTACATGTCGTCCGGGAGTTCACCTCCAACCATCCGAGATTCATCCAACAGAGTCATAAGGATTGGATCACTGCCGACCCATAGGCTATCCCAGACACCATCGGAATCGTGGTTGCTATGATCGCTGTCTCCCCAGTCGTCTCGGCTGCTGTAGTCATCGTCGTGTTGATCGTAGATGTCCCACAGAAGGCATGCGACAGCACCTTCGTTGCTCATTCCGAGGGCGTTGGTCGTAAGCTCCGTGGAATTGGGAAGGGAGTTTCCCTGATACCTCCATTCTCCATTCTCAAGATCAATCACCATTGTGTCATGGTAGTTGTTAAACGATGTGAACTGGGTAGCAGAATCATTATATAGTCCTACGAACAGCAAACCGAAAGCCTCCATGGCGGCTTCTTCCGGTGAGGTGATGTCATCGATGTTATGTGTACCGGTCACAGTCTCTACGTCGAAGAAACCTCGCTGGTACGCTATCCGATGCCCGAATTCCTGCAGAATAACGTCCTTGTCATACGCATTTGGGTCAGGAGGTTCGGAACGAATGTAAATGACATCGTGGTCGGCGGTGTAGAGGGTCGGATTGTCATAGTGGACGGTGGCCCGGGATGGACTTGTACCTTCATAGGGCCGCCAGTCCAGCCAGCAGCTATCACCGACGAATAGGTTTCTTGCCACGTAGAAGTACATGTTGTCAGCCGGAGGCGGCTGAAGCGGCGGCGAAAAGGGCGGGGCCCACTCGTACCAATTCTCGGTGGGGTTCCAAATGGTATCACTGTGGAGGGTATACGGGGGCAATACGTCCTGACCGGAGTAATACCAGGGCCCCGCTACATGCCCCCAGCAGTCGGAATAGACCCGGATATGGATATCCGGAGTGGTCCCGTCTTCTTCGAGGTCTGTGACCGGTCCCAAAATGAAAATGCCGTATTCATCGACCCATCCTGATTCCAGCATCTCCCCCGTACCACCGGAGTCGGCGTCCCACAGTTCTACTCGGAAGCCAGCTCCAGGATAGTACCGAAAGGTGTCGGGTGCGTACTGCTGGCCATACCAGAATTCGCCGCTGGCAGTGATATTTCCACCTGCATTCCAGTGATAGATGACTTCGTAGTAGTTGTCCTGTTCGTCGGTCTCTTCCACCTGGGAGTAGACATCATATTCCACCCTCAGGTTATGGTCGCCCGCCGGCAAGACACAATAGATATCGTCAAATGTGACCGTGTGGTTACGGGGTAAGCCCGAGACCGGCAGGTTCCGGTATTCCTGACCGT